>JAQGHT010000020.1 GCA_028291565.1 Planctomycetaceae bacterium
CCATTCTTACCCGTGGCTCCATTCTTTGCTTTTGCTTGCTGATCGGCAAATGTATGCGGCGGTCGACCGTCTTCGTGATCAACTCGGTTCTTAAATTCGGCCGGGACTGTCTGCGCCCACTTCGGGTTCTGGCGATTTATCCAGTGTTGGTGGGCGTAAAATGGGTCATAGCCAAACCCTCGAGAATTGAATGAGAACCAGGGATAAAAGCCCGCCGAGGCATAATTGGAGGCGTAGTAGTCACCAAAATAGTAGTGCTGATAGTTCGGACGCAGAAAGAGCTGGTTGGCGAAAACTGCCGCATTGATCACAGCGAACGGAGAATAGGAGAAGCCTCGTCGACCGATGACATTTGCATTGAAATAGACCGGTGCAAACAACACGCCGCGACGGGCCACGGAATAATCCCAATAACCATTGACGAAGATGTAACCGCCTGGTGCCCAGATATAAGAGGGCGGCACCCAGATCCAATTCTGCTGAGCTGGCGCCCAATAGCCAGGTTGCCAGGCGTAACGGTTCTGATTCCAGATCCAGGTGCCAGGCAACCAAGTCTGATCGGCTCCAGGCGCAGCGACATTTGGTCCCTGCTCGATCGACGCAGGTGGTTCAGGCAGATATTGAACTTCGTTTTGAGCGGCATCGGCCCAATAACCAGACGTCCACTGAAAATTCTGCCCAACTGCCGCCCAATAACCTGGCACCCATTGCCGGCCTGGCGGAATATTTCGCCAGATCCCGCTGATCCACAAATAATCACTACGCTCGTCATCCCAGGCCCAATAGCCAGGAATCCAGACAACATTGTCGCCATCTGGCTTCTGGTCCGGCGGGAGTTCCTCGATATCCGCTGGTGGAGCTTTCGTCGCCGTCGCCCCCGGTTCGGGATGAAATGAAATGACTCCCGCAAACGCTTCATGCACAGGGCCACGGGTCTGAACTTCCACTCCATCCATAGGATCAGCCGGCTGGGGCTGCGCATGCAGTTGGCTTCCGGAAAGAGGAACGCCAACCGCCAGGAGCATTGTGGCAAGCCACCATTTGAGAAATCGAAAATCAGTCATCATCGTGGGGTCACCTTCTGAGGCTGTCAGTAGTCAAATCGCTCAGTCAACGACGGAGCTTTGATCGCGCAGCAATCTCCTTGCTCGCTGAGGCTTCAAAGAATGAGGTCTCAGCGAGATCAATCGCGGAACGATCTGCCAGAATGAGTGATTGTTAAGGCAAACCGTGTGCCGGAAGGGCACGAGAAGGACGAGTTGGCGACTGGCGTTCCGGCTGAATCAGCAGGCGTCGCGGAGTGGCCCATTGGCAACGTAGAAGCGAGAAAGGGGCAAGTCTCGCCCAAAGCGGGAGCGTTGATGTATGAGAGACACTTCAGGTTTTGAAGTCGCGCATCGTTCGGAGCGAAACCCTGCGCCGTCAATTATCGTTTCGGCCTGAAAAATCAGCCGCCGGACGCTTACCCAATGACACTCGCTCTGAGCGGAATTGCGTTAGCCAACGTTGTATTGATCGCAAAAAACCGGCCTCTAGCGCAGTACCGCTCATGATTCTGGTAACAACACGAGTATGCCTATTTCGCGACCGTCTGTTCGACGTCTTCCTGCACCCAATTCGCGATCTGATCCAAGTCTTCGGGCCATTCATCCCCGATCCGGCGCTCGCAAAACGCGCCATATAACAGATCGAGAGTCTCCATGAAGTGCCGCAGAGTCTCGATCCGTTCTTCCCGGGCGTTCTTGCCGCTCGGTTCAGTGGTGTCGATCTTCGCTCCATTGATCTGAAAGGCTTCTGCCTGCAGGACGAACTGATATTGTTCACCAAACCGGGACAGGATCATGCCACACTTCCTGGGCAGTTTTCCCGATCGAATGGCTTGGCGAGCTTCCGGAAGCTTGACAGGAGACTCGGCCGACATAGTGTCCTTGCCAGTTTCTCCGACAGGGCATTCCAGAGATAACGTCTTGTGCAACATGCCGGTGACTTCCGATCCATCGGACAGCAATACGGTGTCCGATTGGGTCTCCAGGTACCACCACAGCCACAGCAAAAACTCATTCCCAAGATAGTCCTGAGTATCAAACTGATTCGCCATCCAGGCCGGTTCACGCCACGCCTGCGACTCCTGAAAACGCGACGCATTGATTTCAGCGAGCGCCGTTTTCTTGCGATTCGGACCGGCCCAGGCTTGAGCCATCTGCCCGGCAGTCAAGCGTTTCAGTTCAACCTCAAATGCCTGGTTCAACAAGGCCGCAACATGCTCGCCCGCGGCGGCACTGGTGCTTCCCAGATACAACATGGAATCACGGGCATCCCAAAGCACGGAAAACTGCTTCATACGGCGAAATTTGCCGCTTTTCGCTTCTTCTTCACAGCGCTCGTTGACCGACTCTTTGGCTTGTTGCTTTTGGGTCTTCGTCGGTCGGCCGCTGGGATTTTCTGCGGCCAGAAGCGCCAATTCAATCTGCAGCCACGCCTGACGCAACGGAGCCGGGACTTTGTTCGTGTCGACTCGAATTCCAAAGTGCAGGAATTCGTTGATCAGATTTTTGTCCGCCGTGAAATTCAGGTCGAACAGATGTTGCCCGGCGATGAACCCCACATCCAACCCATCGGTGGATGAGGATTCGATTTGTCCGATGGCGAATTTGGCCAACGTTTCCAGGTGTTCGAGGCCAAATTCTTGTGGACCACCTTCGACTTGGTACCGGCCAAACGTCATCTGTCCCGAAAGGAATCCCATAGCATCTCACTTATATGTGGCACCACTTGCGCAGCACGGCCTGCCTCGGCTGTTGCGTTCAACAAACGGCTTTGCGTCTGCCGCCTCATGATTATCGGTTCGTCCGCTGAGAACGTGAAACGGAAATCTCGTCGCCAGGTCACGGCAAGTCAAGCCTACGACTGTCCTGCGGAGGGCGATGCCCGCAACCTCACTGAAGTTCCAAGAAAATTGACGAAACTTGAACTTCCTTCGATTTCTTGTCCCCGAATCGGTTTCGCGAGACAATTATCAGATGTCACACGGAAACGTTTGCCGTTTCACCGAAAGTTGCCATGAACGCCCACGATGTCTTCGAAATCCTGGCTCGAGAACATGCAGATATGCTGGTCGCCTTCGTTCGGTCGGCGGTCCGCGACGCCGCACTCGTGGACGACATTTTTCAAGACACCTTGCTGACGGCATGGCGCCGACTTGCCGATTACGACAAATCACGACCATTTGGACCATGGCTCCGCGGAATTGCCGGAAATCTGATTCTGGCCGCACTGCGACAGCGGAAAAAGGTCATTTGGCTCAGCAACGAACAAGTGCTGGCTCATCTCGACAATCGCTGTGAACAACTCTCCAAAGCTCCGGGCGACACACTGGAAGAAAAGCTCGAATTGCTGCGGGATTGCGTCCAGACCTTGCCAGAACTGTATCGGCAAGTAATCGAAGTCCGACTGGAAGCGGACGAGGCTTCCAGTGAATCTC
>JAQGHT010000025.1 GCA_028291565.1 Planctomycetaceae bacterium
AGGCCTGGATCGCGAAATTGTCGCGCAAATCTCGGAAATGAAAAATGAACCGGGTTGGATGCGCGACTTCCGCCTGAATTCACTCGATACGTTTTTCGAGAAACCGATGCCGAACTGGGGTGGCGATCTGACGCACCTCGACTTTCAGGACATTTTCTATTACGTCAAAGCGTCATCTGGACAGGAACGGAATTGGGACGATGTGCCCGAAGATATCCGTAAGACCTATGACCGCCTGGGCATTCCTGAAGCCGAGAAGAAGTATCTCGCCGGGGTGAAAGCCCAATACGAATCGGAAGTGGTTTACGGCAGTTTGCAGGAAGATCTTTCCAAGCAAGGCGTGATTTTCACCGACACCGATTCGGCAATGAAAGATCATCCCGAACTGTTCCGTAAGTATTTTGCCACGGTCATACCATCAGCCGACAACAAGTTCGCGGCACTGAACTCCGCCGTCTGGTCTGGTGGATCCTTCATTTATGTTCCGCCCGGGGTCAATATTGAATTCCCTCTGCAAGCCTACTTCCGGATTAACTCGGAAAACATGGGGCAGTTCGAACGAACTTTGATCATCGTGGACGAAGGTGCTTCAGTGCACTATGTTGAAGGCTGTACGGCTCCGACGTATAGTTCTGAAAGCCTGCACTCGGCTGTCGTCGAGATCATTGTCAAGAAGAAGGCCCGTTGTCGTTATACGACGATTCAAAACTGGTCGGCGAACGTTTACAACCTCGTCACCAAACGGGCGATGGCTTATGGCGATTCGCTGATGGAATGGGTCGATGGAAACCTGGGCTCACGTTTGACGATGAAGTATCCCGCCATCTATCTGATGGAGCCGGGTGCTCGTGGCGAGACTCTGTCAATCGCTTTCGCGTCGAAGGGACAGCATCAGGATGCTGGTTCAAAGATGGTCCATTGTGCTCCGAATACTCGGAGCCGGGTCATCTCCAAGAGTATTTCGAAAGCCGGCGGAAGAGCCAGTTATCGCGGCCTGGTGAAGATCAACAAAGGTGCCACGAACTGCAAGTCGAACGTCGTTTGCGATGCCTTGATTCTGGACGACATGAGCCGGAGTGATACGTATCCCTACATCGAGTCCGAAGAGAACGACGTCACGATCGAGCACGAAGCGAGTGTTTCGAAAATTGGCGAAGAGCAACTGTTCTATCTGATGAGCCGTGGTTTGAGCGAAGCTGAAGCGTCGTCCATGATTGTCACGGGTTTCATTGAACCGCTCGTGAAAGAACTGCCCATGGAATACGCCGTGGAAATGAATCGCCTGATCGAATTGCAAATGGAAGGTTCGGTCGGCTAACACTTGCGACCGCTGGCTGTCAACCCAGCGGTCCTGTTGCCCGTTCGCTCTCGGCGAATCAGTCATGGCGCGATGCAACCACACGGTAGTGCAATCCGTTTGACCTTGTCTAAAAAGAACACGTTCGGAATTGCCCATCCGTGTCGTGATTAGTACTCAGTGAATTTTGACCAATGACATCTTCAACTTCCGTTTCCAATCCCGAAACACTCTTACCCACAGGGTTCGACCAGGCTGCCTTCGAAGCGTTCCTGGAAACTCGTGATGAACCGGGTTGGGTCACGGATCAACGTCGCAAGGCGTTCGCAGTTTTTCAGACCAAACTCTCGGATGATCTCGATCCCGAAGAGTGGAAACGCGTCGAATTGCGGGCTTTTAAGTCCCATCAATTCGGGATTCGCGCTGGTTCGAGTGTGAATTCCGGATTTACGACGCTCCTGGAAGACAAGGCGACGTTTGGTGGTTCCGTCGTGCAAGTCGACGGCACTTGCAAGACGTCAACGCTTGACGCCCAACTGGCAAAAAAAGGTGTGTTGTTTGGCGACCTCGCAGACCTTGTACGAGAACATCGCGATGTCATTGAACCACATTTGATGACACGGGGCGTGCAAACGGACCGCGACCGGTTTTCCGCCTGGCACGGAGCCTTCTGGACCGGAGGAACGGTCCTCTATGTGCCGCGGAATGTCTCAATTGATGAACCGCTTTATAGTTTGATCGGACTGGCTCAGCAGGGAGCTGCCGATTTAAGCCATACGCTGGTGATTATGGAAGAAGGGTCGTCGGCGACACTGCTGGAAGAAACCAGCTCGTTGACTCCGACCGTCGCGGGATTGCACATTGGCGCCATCGAGTTGCTGGTGGGACGCGGTGCCCATTTGCGATTCGTGCAGCTTCAAAACTGGAACGAAAACACGTGGCACTTCGCACACCAGTGCGGCCGGGTCGCGGCGAATGGTTCATTGCAATGGACCGTTGGTGGATTGGGGGCTCGTCTGGCACATATCCATCAGGACGTCCATCTGGACGGCAAGGGAGCCAGCGGGGAAGTGAACGGCGTGACGTTCGCCACCGGCAAGCAGATTCTTTCATACTACACTCAGCAGACGCATCATGCTGAGAACACACATAGTGATTTGCTCTATAAAGACGTGTTGCAAGATCGGGCTCGGGTGGTTTGGCGCGGTATGATTCGAGTGGAACATGCGGCACAGAAGACCGACGGCTATCAACGTAATGACAGTTTGATTTTGACGCCGACAGCCCGAGTCGATGCGATCCCCGGATTGGAAATCGAAGCCGATGACGTTCGCTGCACACACGGTGCAACTGCCGGGCGAGTCGATGCTGAACAAGTTTTCTATGCGATGTCGCGCGGTATTAATAAGTCCGAAGCCATGCATATGATCGTCGAGGGCTTCTTCCACCGAGTCTATGACAGGATTCCGGTCGAAGTCGTTCGCGAGACACTCAGTCACGCTGTCGAACAAAAGTTGGGTCTGGGGCGGACAACCTGAAAACGGCGGGCGGCATCCAGAGAACCCGACGTCGTGAGGGATTTTCGGATGCTGATTTGCACGTAGCCATGGTTGCCAAACCTGGGGCAACGGTCCAGAAAAAGAGCGAACCGCCCCAATTTCTCGCGAGATTGGCGACAGAAATCGTGCACGGCGCTACTGGGACCTGTCGTGTTGAATTGTCGGAGCCTGGCAGAATGTGCATCCGAATACTTTCCGATTGAGCTACGAAATCCTCGAGATCTATGTCCGCATTCCAAAAAGTTGCTGCTGTTTCTGAAATTCCGCCGGGCGGCCGTATATCGGCCATTGTTGACGACCGAGCCATCCTGGTGGTCCGTGTGCAGGATCAATTCTTCGCCATTGAAGATGTTTGTTCACATGACGGCCAGCCGTTGACGGACGGACCTTTGATTGGCTGCGAGATTACCTGTCCTCGGCATGGTGCGCGATTTGATGTCACAACGGGTAAGCCGATGTGCATGCCAGCCACGTCGCCGATTCCGCGATTCGAGGTCAAAGTCGAAAACGATGAGATTTTCGTGGGAGATGAATTATGAGTGAATCAGCTACGTCGGTCGTTCCCGAAGTCGTCCTGCCGGTCCTTGAGGTCCCGGTAGTTACTCCGCATGCGCACCATCATCACCATGGCGCCGACGGAGGAGGCTGTTGCTCGGCGGGAAGTGATGCTGCGGCTGTCACATCAAGCTGCGAGAGCGTTCCGAAATCGGATCTCGTCACGCTTGATCCGATTGTTGCGACGGCTGAAGCGCCTGATGAATTGACACTTCTGAATGCACTGAAGCAAGTCGTGGATCCTGAATTGTTCGTCAACATTGTGGATCTCGGCCTGATTTATTCCATTCAACAGGAAGATGCTAAAGTCACAGTCGACATGACTTTGACCAGCCCGGCGTGTCCTGCGGGTCCGCAAATCGTTGCCCAGGCCAAACAGGCTTTGGAAGCAGTGCCAGGCGTTAAAGAGGCATCGATCAAGCTGGTCATGACGCCCCCCTGGTCACCCGACCGAATGACCGATGATGCACGTGATCACCTCGGAATATTTTAATTGGCAGTCATTTGCTGTTGAGCATTTGAATAGTATGTGGCTATCGTTTGCGCGAGTGTCCTGCATGCAATCTCGTTCCCATGCTCTGCATGGGAACGCCATTCTTCGAAGCTCCGCTTCTTCTCAGGGTATTTGAGGTTCGGATACTGACTAAGAACCAGACAAAAAGTCGAGGAACCAGTGAGTTTACACTCACCGCTCGCCAGGTTGTTTGTCAGCGTCTAAGTCGAGCTTTGAGCAATTGCGTTCCCATGCAGAACACGGAATTGAGTTGTTACCATTCCAGATCTCGCGGATGCTGCTTGAACGCGTTCAGCTTGACGTTGTGAATCTTGCCGCTGGCTACTGAGATCACGCGGTCGGCCATCCCGGCAATCGCTGCGTTGTGGGTAATGACTGCGGTCGTCGTCCCCAATTCGCGGTTCACTCGGTCGATCACTTCCAGGACGATGATTCCTGTCTCAATATCCAGTGCTCCAGTCGGTTCATCACACAACAAGACGTCAGGACGTTTGGCGATCGCACGAGCAATGGCCACTCGTTGTTGTTCACCGCCGGACAACTGCGCTGGAAAATGGTCCAGGCGGTGCCCCAAATTGACCATCTCCAGGGCCTCTTCCGGTCGCATGGGGTTGGTGGCAATTTCTGTGACCAATGCCACGTTTTCTTTTGCCGTCAGGCTGGGAATCAGATTGTAGAACTGAAACACGAATCCCACATGCTTCCGGCGGTAACTCGTGAGCATCGCGTCGTTGTCCGCGGTCAGATCTTCACCGCGATAATTCACGGTTCCCGCCGAGGGGACGTCCAAGCCTCCCAGAATGTTGAGCAGGGTCGACTTTCCACTGCCGGACGGCCCCAGCAATACGACAAATTCGCCTTCGAACAGATCCAGGTCGACGCCACGCAAGGCGTGAACTTCAACCTCGCCCATGCGATAAACCTTCGTAATTCCGCGTGCCTGGTAGACACTTGCTGCACCAGTTCGCCCAGCAAGCACCGCCGCGGGACGGTGCGGAAGATCCAATTCTGATTCTGCAGGAACGTGCGGCATATCAACCAATTCAAAAAAACCTGGACAACGCTTTCGTTGCGAATTGCACTGTCATCTTAACCGCAAA
>JAQGHT010000412.1 GCA_028291565.1 Planctomycetaceae bacterium
CTCGATGGCTGGAGATTGATGGAAATCCCTCTCAAGGGCTATGAGCTGTGTCAGAAAGATTGCGAGCTCCCCACCTAGTTGCGGGCCCTGTCACTGGCCTTCGATTCGTGGGGAGCACCCACCCTGCAGATCTGGATCGACGGCTTGTCGATTGAGTAGATCGCTGTTTTCCAAGCTCAGCTACTCCAGGTTTTTCAGAATCGCGGTCGCCGATCCGTAAGCATCACAGTGCTTCCGAAACTCATCTCGATTCAGCAACTTTGAAACAAAGAGTTCCTGAAACATCGGTGTCGCAATCGTGTACGAGTTCGTCGAGTAGCTGATTTCCAGACGCTGCTGATCGACTGGCTTGCCAGTCTTGTCACGGACACTGATTTCCGGAGGTTGTTCGAAACTGACATAGACCCGTTGGGTTGTCCAGCCGAGGAAGGCCCAGACCTTGGTCTTCTTCTGAACAAGGTCGTAGTACACCGGGACCATCATTCGGATATCCGTGCCCAGATCGGGATCACGGTGCGGATTAGCCGCCCAAGTTCGGAATGTCTGCGCGTCGGCGTCGGCTCCCGCGCCAGATCCAGCATTCTCTGCATTCTGTTCGATTATTCCCAATTGCCGGGTCACTGTCACAAAGGCTCCATGATACAAGGCTTCCATCTGACGCAACTCGTCATCCAGGTTTTGCGCGACAGGACCTGTCGCAGTCTGCCGATGTAACTGCCTGAGAGATTGATCGCCAAACTGTTCGGTCAATGCTTTTCGCACGAAACGATAGCTGAGAGCTCGACGTAAGTAGGATGTTGCCACAGGCTCGGCGGAAAGCTGTGGTTCAATTCGAATCTGAATCTTTGGTTCAGGCTCTGGCTGATCAAAGGGCGCTGCCGCGGGGGCCAGGATTTCTAAGTCTTTAATGTGTGTTTCCCGCGTCAGTGCCCAGACCCCTTTGAAAAGCTTCGTCAAATGTCCATGATATTCGTCGTTCCCACTCCATCGCGAACCTTCAGGCATCTGATGTGGCCGCACATATGGCTCAAGTGACCAGATCTGATGATCGTACCAGCCGGAATCGGGCCGAGGCGTCAATTCCAGAGCACCCGATTTGACTTGTGCCACGAGTTCGTCCATCAATTGGAAGTCAGGGGGAATCAGGCCGTTCGGAAACATCCTCTTGAGTAAATCGGTCTCATGGCTATAGGACGGGGGAAAGAAACGCGTTCCCGCTGGTATCTCTGGAGTTTGTCCGGCATCAAGCGCCGCCAGCAGCGGACGCAGGTCGGGATTGACTTGCGGATTCGTGAGCTGGGATTGCAGAGTCAAATATGCCTGATAGGCCTTGCGGCTGGACTTGTCCCGCTGCAAAAGTCGCGTGATCACCAATGCGTTAGTACCAGGGATTTGAGTCAGGTCAGACTGTAGCATGCGGTCTTGTTGAAACAGCGAGGACAGATTCTGATTCCAGGTATAAAACCCAATCGGTTTAGACCGCACGGGATCCGACAAAAAGTCTGCTAGCAATGAGTCAACAGCACGTTTATTCGTGGCCGGAATTTGTGCGGGGATCTTGCCGAGAGAGCATGCAGCCAGGAACAGCTGTCCAGATTCTTCAACGGCAAGCTGCAGGGCGAGTCGCTCGAGCATCGCCGCCTTTCCCGCGAATTTTCCATGCCCCGTTTGAGCCGCCAATTGAATCGTCGCCATCAGGCCGTCGTCAAATTGCTTGGCTTTATGTGCGAGAGTTCCCGCTGAAGCGAATTCATCCTGACTCACTTGTTTCAACGTCGGTTTGAGCGGAAATTCTGATGTGATGAACTCGATATCGTCAACCAAGAGCCAACCGCGGATCAGGTTGCCGCTGGCAATGACTGACGCTTCAATCCACTTGCCATCTTCGTGGACGCGCTGGACCGTCAATTGCTGGCCTGCCCGGACGGGGGCCAGCACGCTCGTCAGCTTGCGCAAAGCCGAGTTTCTTTTTAGCCGGATCAAATCTCCGACCCGAAATTCCCCCTTTTGACGCCAGTCGATCTCTTTGGGCAGCTCGAGATGGAGAGTCTGCCGACCGAGATCGACATTGATGGTGTGTTCACCCTGCTTAAACTGCCGTATCAAATGCCCGTCGATGTTTTGGGGCAATTGCACAGTTGGCTGACGTGCTGGGGTATCTTCGAGAGCGACCGCAGGGGCAGCGCCCGTTGAGTGACTCGCCATCAGTAGTATTCCCAGAAGGGTTGTCCATCCGAAAAGCTGTCGAAACATTTTGTAACGCTCCGTTGAGAGAGAATGAGAAACAGATCTTAGAAATGTATTCATTGTTGAAATTGCGATGATAGTCGAACAAGCCGAGTTCATCGATATTCTGGGATTAAATTCGGCTTGAACATCAATCAGCGTCTGGCAAAAGTTGCGTCGGATGGCCGCCCCCGGCCGTCGTACTTTGGTGGCACCGGAACGACACATCAATCTCCGTCGGAACCATCATTGGGCGGACTTCCTGTCCTCCATCGCACAAGACGGACCGCGATGTCCGTTTTACCGCCAATTGACGGCTCACTTGCTCACAGCCGCCTACTGCGGCCCCGGTCGAACGCCCCCGCGAGTACAGTTGAGGATTCGGAATTCTTCTGGGGATCCTGGCTGCGGGGAATTCGAGTTGACTAAACGAGTCGCTGCCTGTTGTTGGTCATTGAGTCCCGGTCGATCGCCAATATCGGGCAAAGTGGAGTCGCTTTTCAGTTCGAAGGGATCTGCGGGGTCGATGACATTGGGGTTGCCGCGATAGAACCCTTGTGACTGTGCCTCGACAGAGCCCGTCAACACCAGGCAGACGCCTCCGACCACTGCGAAACACAATTTGGATATCGGAGTCCTTATAAACATGGTCCTGCTCCTGATTAGGTTGGAAGTTGCCTGAAGAATTTGATTTTCAACGGAAGTATCATTTGCTGTACATTGTGTTGAACGAAGTCCGCGTCTTTGTCGGACACGGTTTTCAATATTTCTCGACACATTTGTTTCATGAAAGCCATTCGGTCTGAGGGCGGCGAATCCGCCCTCAGACCGATGGTGTTGACATATTGTCAGGAGTTAGCCGCCGAGACTAATACGGGAGCACGATCGGCGCGCCACCGTTTGCTCGGGTCACTTCGACCCCATGGCCATTGAAACCTTGGAAGATGTCAACTCGGCTTTGGGGAGTGACGAAATCTTCGACCACACCGTTGGGAGTGATCTCCACTTGCTCGTAGCCCCCACCAGGCACGCTGAGGTTTCGGAATGGTCGGAGCCGGATTGCGCACTTGGCCGCAAACAGTCGTCGGAGCTGGCAAAGATGCAGAAGAAGTATACAATACTTGAGATCGAATGGACCGAGACTTGCGGCCCCTTTAAGCACGTCGGTGCACCGTACTTATTCGGTTGGTTGCGGGCCGTGTATGTGTCGGGCTTGGTCGCCGATGGCCGGGTAGTAGTTGTTACTAGCAGTGATCAATCAGCAGAGTGGACTCAGTACCAAGGACTTGTAACCCAATCCGATGCGGAAACATTGGTTCGCATGTTTACTGCGTGTGTATTTTTATTTGTTTTTGGTTTTACGAAGTTGTGATTATCAAGGAACATCTCCGATGGTACCAACGTATTTGTATTGGGAATGCCCGCGAGAGTTCGATCGAATTGATGCTGCCCCCGCTTCTCTTTCTCATGCACTCTGAGATCCTGGCATGCTACGATTCCTTCTCATGGCACTTGTCGTCTGCCTTCAGGGGCTCGCGATCGAAGTCTGGGCCCAGCCGACAGAAGTAGCTCGATTGAAGATCGTGGAATTGGAACGAAAATTGGCGGCACTCCCTGCCGATCAGTTTGATTGGGCGCTGCATAACGAATTGCGACATCTGTACGGCGGTTTCGACGAACGAAAGTCGATGCTGCACTGTAACATCATTTTGAAGCATTCCCGCATGGATGACTACATGATGCAGGTGCTGGGAGGCAAAGAGTCTGATTCGACTAAGGCCATCACGAGCCTTTCTGAACGGGCCGCCAGGTATGCCGACTTGCCTCACTTGGCGGCGGCACTTTGGATCAAAGCGGCTGAACGTTCAGACAAGCCAGCCATTGCCGCCGACTTTTATCGAAAGGCTCTAGCAGTAAAAGGACTTGATGCGGGATATCGAGACCTCGCAGAAAGCCGTCTGAGTTTCGACGTTGCCAAAAGCCGACGGGCATGGCCCAAGGACATCCCGGCACCTCAGGGGCTGGAAAAAACGCCGGGCCCGTGGCTCGATCCCGTTGATCTCGCTGTCTGGCCGAACCAGACGAGCCGCGCCAACAGTGATTCCTGGCTCGTTCAGAATCACGACCGCATCCGCTCGATGCGGCCGCGTTTACTACTGATTAATTTCTCGAACGAGCACTCACGAGAGCATCTTGACCGGCTGACAGGCCAACTGATTGCGGCTCTGGCAGAGTCCAGCCGCTACCACGGCCACAAGGACGAACACGTTTCTGCGTTCTTGAAATACGAAGTCTTCAAGTTTGTCGACTTGCGAGATGCTGATCGCAAGACGGGCGATTCTCGACTGACTCCCATCAAGAATCCACTGGCCAAGGCCGGATTCAATATGAAGTATCGGGCCTACTTCTCGGATGAATTCGCGAAGCACTACGGAGTTCCGGATCCGTCAACTCCCGGTCGATTCCTGCGGCTCGACGAATTGATCGATGGAGGTTACGTTCATGAGGTCTGGTTTTTCGGTTCGGGAGCCCCAGAGAAACCGCAGATTGGTGCGTATGAAGTCGTTGAAGAGAAGCCCCAATATGATGACCATTTTCAACGTAAGAGTAATCAATTCGTACAGGCCGGCAACGGCGGCGACCAGGACCAACCGTGGACGGGACGCAGTGTGCGCCTGGGTTTCGTGAATGCCTCGCGTGGCATCGGCTGTTTCATGGAGAGTCTTTCGCATGGGATGGAAGGGATGGCGAATTCGGGAGCGATACCATACTACACGAAGTACTTCCGTGATTACGCCGGATTTAATCTGAAGGAACGTTTCAAGCTGCCATTCGACAGTTTGTACGGAGTGAACTATGGAGGTCATCCGATTCGCTATCTGAATGAGAAAACGATGGTCGTGACGCACGATGGCAAGGAATACCGGATCGACAACTATATCTGTACGGGAGGCAATGTTCACTTCCCGCCGAACGGACGGTCTCATTATGACCTGCAGAACGAGCGGCCAGTGCTGTCCACGGCGGAAGACTGGCGAATTGGCAGTGGTCCTGGCGGCAAGGACCTGGTCACGCGCTTTACGAATGCCGCATTCCGGAATTACCTGGATCAGGCTCCGGACTGCATGGGAGCATGGCTGATCTACTGGCGTCAAAACATTCCGGGACGGGATAATCTCCAGAAAGATGATCAGGGCAAACCGATGAAGAACTGGTGGCCGTTCCTGTTCTATTAGATCAGTTCTCGTGAGACATCGTGTGCCCGTCACCGTGGAAGCGGAGTCTCGCCGTTTGGGCTGTTGTGTTGGTAGACAAGACGTTCATGGTCTCCGGGCTGTGGCGTCTAGTGTAGTCGACTCCAAACCACTTCGCACTATTGGCGAAGGATCGTGGCCAGCATCCGGTAGGGGCGGAGATTGGACGCCGGCATGCGGGGATCCTGCGGTTGCTGGTGAAAACATAAGCAGATCTGAACTCTCAACCGGCAACACGTGAGCCATGAACGATCGCATCACATCCCTCACCGTGTCTGAGATTCGCAATGCACAGCGATCGGCCTGGGAACGCGGCAAGCGTGAAATGGTTGAGACCTTTCTTCAGAGTCGTCAGGCTCCTCCACTTCCTGATGATGCGATATTAGAATTGATACTCAGTGAATATCAAATACGGCGGGAGTTTGGTGAACAACCGACTGCGCAAGAGTATCAGTCTCGATTCGCCTCATTGAGCGATCAAATTCGGCGTTTGTTCCTAATCAGCGATATGTTTGATGACGTGGCACCGGGAGAACTACCCGCAGATTCATTTGAGTCCGAGTCAAGCATTCGAGAGGAATCGGATTCAAATCGCGATGATAATCCGCTGGATTCTGATTTTCCGCCTCGTCAAAACCATGTCGTTGCTCCAAAACACGAATTCTCCGCTGGCGAGGATTCCGACAAATCGTCTCTGTCCGAAACTCCAGCGAAGGTTGAGTCGAACTTTGGAGTTAATACTCAGGGGCCTGCGGAACGCACCGTTTCGATTCCCGACCGCACGACGGTTGCGGTCCCTGGGCAGGGCAAAAATGAACAGCAGCAATCGCCTGGCCAGTTCCCGAAGGGTCAAGTGCAGCCGGACCCGGTGTCGCCAGGCAAGTTGCCGCAAAACGACATGCTGTCGGATGATGTTCCGCCCGCTACTATCGGACGTTATCACGTGCTGGAGACAGTAGGTCGTGGGGGTTTTGGGATTGTATACCGAGCCTACGATCCACAGCTTGACAGAGAAGTGGCGCTCAAAGTCCCTCGGTTCGCGACGCTCGACCCTTCCGGCATTCTTCGCTCACGTGAATTGCGAGAAGCGCGTGCGGCGGCGACAGTATCGCACCCGAATATCTGCCCGCTCTACGAAATCAACGTGATCGACAGCACGCTGGTTCTGGTCTGTGCGTTTATTCCCGGTCAGACGCTTGCTCAGCGGCTGAAAGAGCGGCCGTTATCGAACTTGGAAACGGCGCGGCTTGTCCGCAAGACAGCTCTAGCGCTGGCGGAAGCTCATTTGCGAGGAGTCATTCACCGCGATCTAAAGCCATCGAATCTGATGATCGACCAGCGTGGTGAACCGGTCGTCATGGACTTCGGCCTGGCCCGACGTTCGGGCACAAACGATACGCAATTAACGCGGCATGGAGATGTCCTTGGCACGCCTGCCTATATGTCTCCCGAGCAGGCTTGGGGTGAGATTGATGTTCTCGGACCTGGCACTGACATTTACAGTCTTGGAGCGATCCTGTATGAGTTAATCACCGGTTGCCCGCCAGTCAGCGGCAAAGTCCTGACGATTCTACAGAAGATTCGAGAGGGGCTGATTGAGCCTCCATCGAGCGTATCGCCAGATGTTGATCCGGGCCTGGAATCAATCTGTTTGAGGGCCATGTCTCACAGAATTGTTGACCGTTACGCGACAATGCTGGACTTCGCCGCGGCATTGGACGGATACCTTCGGGATGCTCAAGGTTCTTCTGGTCAAATCAGAGTTGGTGGTGGCAGCGGTGTAACAGGTCCGGCGGGAAAAAAGGTCGTCAGCGAAAAGAAAAGTAGTTCTTTCGGTCGTCGAACTCGATGGCTTACGTTGTCAACTCTCGGTATCGCTTTTGTTTTGATGTGTTTGGCCGTGTTCTACGTCACCCCGAAAAAACAGGGGTGGATCAGCGTGGAAATCAACGATCCGCTGACCGAGGTGGCGATTGAAGGAACGGGCATCGTTTTCAATCAGTCCAATCAAGGCCAGGACACGAAACTCGCTGCTGGTGTGCACACGCTGATCGTGAAACGCGGTGACTTTCAATTCGAATCGGATAGTCTCGTTTTGCAAAAAGAGGAACACAAGAACGTCACGGTCACATTGCTCACTGGCGAGGTCAAAGTTCGAGAGGGAGAGACATTGCTCGGTGAAGGAAAATTACCTGCGTTCTGGAATGGATGGGCGCTGGATGCTCCGCCGCCAGCCGCCGCGCCGTTCAATGCATTACAAGCCCGTTCACATCAAGAGGCGTGGGCCAGGTATCTCGACGTGCCCATTGAGTACACGAACAGCATCGGTATGAAATTCATTCTGATACCGCCAGGTGAGTTCATGATGGGGACGGCATCCAAAGATCTGGAAGCGATTCTGAAGGCGACACCTGAGTCCGGAACAGCTCAAGATGTTTACAGGAGTGAAGGTCCGCAGCACAAAGTCATCCTGACACATCCGATCTACCTGGGCGTCAACGAAGTAACGCAAGGACAGTTTGAAAAGCTGATGGGGCGGGAAAAGAATCCCTCGCATTTTGCACCAATGGGGGCGGGAAAAGCCGCTGTCGAAGGCTTGAAACCGACTGAATTCCCCGTGGAAATGGTCAGTTGGAGTGACGCGGCGGAATTCTGTGATCGACTGAATCAGGAGGAAAAACGAAAATCATTCACAGACTGGGAAGGCGAAACTATGGGGGTGCCAGCCGGCACTGGTTATTACTTACCTTCTGAAGCGGAATGGGAATTCGCGTGTCGTGCGGGAACGACGACAAAATATTGGACAGGCGACAATGATGGTGGACTATTGCTGGCGGGCAGATTCGATGTCAATTCTGAACGCCGGACTCATCGCGTGGGAGAGCTGAAGGCAAATCCGTTCGGCCTGCATGACGTTCATGGAAATGTTTCAGAATGGGTGGGAGATGTTTGGGGACCGACCTATTACGGGCAGTTCCAGCACACTGCGGCGCGCGACCCACGCGGCCCCAATTACGCGGGGCACAAACATGCGATCCGGGGTGGCGACTTCGGATGCAAGGCGGTTGGTTGCCGTTCGGCTGATCGCACGCTCGACGATCCGTCACACCGTCACGCACAAATCGGGTTTCGAATCGCGTTAAGAATTGACGCGGCGGACAAGGTCCTTTCCGAACGCAAAGCCAAGTCGGAAGGCGTGGTGACTGCAAAACATAGTTGGCGGCCGGATCTTCCAACGCCAGCGATGTCCCCGTTCGCAACTGAGCAGGCTCGGCAATATCAGGAGTCCTGGGCTCGACACCTGAATGTGCCGGTTGAATATTCGAACAGAATTGGTATGAAGTTTGTACTTATTCCGCCGGGCGAGTTCGTCATGGGAGCCACTCCGGCGGAAATTGACGCTGGTCTAAAGGAAGTGAAAAAAGAGGAACTCCGGCACGACGTTTATAGTAGTGCAGGCCCACAACACAAAGTGATTCTGACAAAATCGATCTATCTGGGCATCTATGAAGTGACGCAGGAGCAATATGAAAGGGTGATGGGCGTAGGAAAACCCCCATCGCATTTCTCGCCAACTGGTGGAGGGAAAGACGCCGTGAAGGGGTTGAACACGGCTCGACACCCAGTTGAAATGGTCAGCTGGAGTGACGCCTGTGAATTCTGCTGGCGATTGACCAAACTGGAAACAACCACGCCAAACAATGTCGTGGCTGAAACAACTCTGAAGTCAAATAGTGGTTATGAGTACCGCCTGCCCTCAGAGGCGGAGTGGGAATTCGCTTGCCGTGCAGGGACAACGACCAGGTTCTGGAGCGGCGACAAGGACGAAGACCTGTTGTTGGCGGGCTGGTTCAGCGGCAATTCTGAACGGAGAACACACGCCATGGGGGAATTGAAGGCGAATCCATTCGGATTGTACGAAATGCACGGCAATGTTTGCGAATGGGTGCGGGACCGTTGGGACCCTAACTATTACGGTCGGTTTCAAGCGACCCCAGCTATAAATCCTAATGGACCACCTTTCGCGAGATACCGTCACCTCATTCGAGGTGGCGCCTGGAACGTCAGCGCGCCGGCTTGTCGTGCGTCCGAAAGGAGCATCGACGATCCAAACCATCATCACAGCCATATCGGCTTTCGCGTGGCACTGGAGATTAGAAGTCCCGGTGAGAGTCGATGATCAAGATCATGTATGCGGACCGAAACGAGTCTTCCTTAGAATGAGGCGGCGGACACCATACACTTCGAATATGGTAATCACGGCGGAGAAATACGTGCTCGCCGAGACTGTGGGCCCCCAGTCGTCCTGGCGACGAACAGCATCACCAGTCGAATCAACTTTAGCCAGCAATTGCGGCCACTGTCCTTCTCAAAGAAGAATGGCTCCTTATCCTATAGCGAAGAATTGTTCTGTGATAAAAGGTAGATAGCCGCCCCAAGAACTGGTTGCGCATAATGGACGTAGAAGCATTCTGGACAAATAGTTTCATGTTCAGTCGGGCATCGGGTCGGTTCATTCGCTGAGACGAACGCCTGTGCCTATGCGCGCCGCTTCGCTGAATGTATGATTCTCAATGACCGGCCGATAATCGAGCAGACAAAGTGTCTGCAACGACTAAGTACTCGGCTGAGGGTAGTGACTGGAAGCAGTGAATGACACTGTCGATGCTTGGGATTCGGCCCTTTCGACGCACGTGAATGTCTATCTTTGCTTGCTTCATCACCTTAGGGAACAAGAACCGCACGCACTGGCCGCATTTGCCTGGAGCGATTCACTGCGAGGAGAATTTTGTGTCCGACTCACCACGCTCCGACCCGGCGACCGAAAACCTATCATCGCCGCCAGTTGTGCCAGAGAAGTCAGTCTTGGCAAGCGATACTGTGAATAACCCGACGACGGAAATTCCTTCCGGTGCGTTGGGCGAGACATTGCAAATTTCATCGAATACTGTGCCATCACGGCCATTGGCGACACCCGAATCTGATGTGAAGCATGCTGTTCCAACGCCAAATCAGAAAACGCCAGCGACTTCGGTCACCGGATTAGGGATCGTCGGCCGGTTTGAGTTGCGACGGCAATTAGGAGAAGGAAGTGGTGGCACAGTCTATTTGGCACACGATCCAATGCTCGAGAGGAGTGTTGCCGTTAAGGTGCCCAAATTTCCGCTGGGGGACCGCAAGAGTGTCGAGCGTTTTTTGCGTGAGGCCCGATCGGCGTCGCGATTGCGGCATCCTAACATCGTGACGGTGTTTGAGAGCGGCGAGGCCGAAACAAAATGTTACTTGGTATTCGAATATATCGCTGGTGAAACGCTCCTGGCGAAGTTAAAGGGAGAGCCTGTTGACATTCGGCAGGCGGCGATCTGGGTGCGCGACCTTGCTGACGCCCTGAGCTACGCTCATCGTGAGGGCGTCGTGCATCGGGACATCAAGCCGTCCAACATTATTTTAGATTCCAGTGGCCGCCCTTTGTTGATGGACTTCGGTGTCGCTCGTCGAATCGACGCCGATGCCACAATGACGTCGGATGGCGGTCTGTTGGGAACGCCCGCCTATATGTCGCCCGAACAGGCACTCGGTGATCGAGCGGTGGTCGGGCCAGCGAGCGATCAGTATAGTCTGGGAGTCGTCCTGTACGAGATGCTGACAGGGCAGCGCCCCTTTTCCGGCCCGACATATTCAATTCTCGGTCAGGTCGTCGCTGCCGAGCCACGCGGGCCGCGCGAGCTCAACCGCGAGGTACCCCGCGACTTGGAAGCCATCTGTCTGAAAGCGATGGCTAAGAAATCCGCTGATCGATATCTCAACGCAAGTGAATTCGCCTTGGATCTGCAATGCTGGCTGGATGGTCAGCCAGTCCAGGCCAGGCCAATCGGTCCTTTGAAACGTGCAGGCAAATGGTGTCGCCGCAATCAAACGGTCGTGGTCGCCGCCACAATCGTGTTTCTGGTTGTGGCGGCGTCAGTCGCTTGGAATTGGTTCAAGCCGCCAGAACCCTCGGGTGTAATTGAGCTGACATTGGTCGTTCAAGGCCTGGGAATCTCCCTCGACGGAACGCTGGTCTCGGATGAGCAGGCCCAGAAGCCGTTGCTGGTTCGACCCGGCAAACACACGTTGGTTGTCTCCTTACAGGGAAAGGAACTAGAACGGCACCTGATTAAAATCTTACCGGGTGATGTTGAGCGAATTACCTTGGGGGCAAAATCCGAGCCAACACCCCAAGTGAGTGCCCTGCCGCCTCCAGGGAAAGATCCGCTACCCTCGGGTGACAAGACTCCATCGAATCCGCCGATGAACCCAACTCCAGTGCCACCGACGCCCGATGCTAACAGCAATCCGCGAATTCCTACGATTGGAAATCCTTCGATCCCGAACGCGAAATCCCAAGTCGAAGCGGCGGCGCAACTCGGCTGCCCCGTCTCCGTTACCAATTCATTGCAGATGGAATTTCGGCTGGTTCCCGCTGGGGAAATGAACATGGGGACTGACCCAAAACAAGGCCAGGCATTACTTGATCTGCAGCAGCTCCCAGAATGGTACGAGCGACACATGCGAAACGAATCGCCCGCCCATCAAGTTCGCATCACCCGGCCATTTTTCCTGGCATCCCGTGAGATTTCGCGGGGCGATTTTCAAAAGTTCCTGAATGAGACTAAACATGCGCGTGACTTCGACAAAGACGGACGCAAAGGACAACAGATCGATGAATCGAATCTCACGGACGACCATCCGGCCATTAATGTGAGTTGGAATGATGCCGTGGCTTTTTGCGAATGGCTGTCTCTGAAGGAAGGCCGCCGATACCGGCTGCCGACGGAAGCGGAGTGGGAACTGGCCTGTCGAGCCGGTTCGACCACACAGTTCAGCTATGGAGATGATCTCGAGCAACTCGATGGTTATGCCTGGACGATTCGCAATTCCGAAGGCCGGCCCCAACCTCGTGGGGCTCTTAATCCTAACGCGTTCGGCCTTTATGACATGCACGGTAATGTCTGGGAATGGTGCTCGAATCATTTTGAGCTGAATGACTATACGGCCGAGCCGGCGGTCGATCCAACTGGGCCCGTTGCGGGCACGGCACGACGTTATCGTGGTGGAAGTTTTGCACAATATCCTTTGATGTCGCGATCTGCGGCGAGATTGGGTGATGTCCCTGAATTCGTTTCGTCTGACATTGGTTTTCGTATTGCATGCGATGCCGGGAACTGGGTAGATGTGTCGCGCCAAAAGCTCGTCGCATGGCTCCAAAGTCACAATGCGTTGGCGCGATGGGAAATCAACGGCCAGGAAACCGAACTGATACCCGCCACGGATCTTCCCGACACGCCCGTGAAGTTCAAACAGATTAAGCTGTTCAGAACTCCGTTGATGGACGATGAGTTGAGAAATCTCAGCGAGGCGATATCTTTGCGAGATCTCAATCTTTCGGGGACGGGAATTACCGACGCTGGCCTTCGCTACCTGAGCAATCTGACCGAACTGGAAGCTTTAGGACTGGAAGAATTAGACCTGAATGGCGAGGGGCTTCATGACCTCGTTTCATTATCGCGTTTGACTTCCATCGGATTCGGTGGGGATCGAAATCTCCGCGGAAAAGGATTTGCTGCGTTATCTCAGTTCAAAGAACTCCGTGCCTTATTTCTGCACGGCGTACCGTTTGATAATGATGCCTGCCAGCACATTCGCAATCTGGCAAATCTGCAACTGCTCGATATTGTGGGATCTAAAGTCAATGACGAAGGTTTGAAAGCCATTGCGGCGATCACGTCACTCAATGACTTGGCGCTCAGCAACACGAATGTCACCGATGCGGGTTTGCAGCAATTGAAGTCACTTCAAGGGCTTGGTATTTTGCGACTGGGAGGAACTCGGATCACGAATGCGGGCTTGAAAGTCATTTCCGAATTGCCCAGTCTGCATACACTCGACATCTGGGGTACAGACATTAGCGATGAAGGACTGCAGCATCTTCTCGCATCTCCGGTATTGTTTCATCTTGATCTGAGAGAGTCGAATATCTCAGATGCGGGGCTCAATCGATTACAAAGCCTGAAGACACTTCGCTGGATTGGTTTGACCGACGCCAAGACCACCGAAGCCGGGCGTCAGGCGTTTCAAGTGGCGATCCCGGAATGCGTGCTGGAAGTGGAAGCGAAAGTCGGCCCCAATGCCGAGCGACCGCCGTTGGAGTGACTTCACGTGGGCGCATCGGAAGGGGGGGTACTCGGGTCAGGCTCAATAACAAAAAGGCAGCCCAAGGACGACAATGTCGTTCCTGGGCTGCCTGGATTTGCCAACGGAATTCGGCGAAGCCAATACTCACTTAGACATTCAGCAACTTCTTCGCTTCTTCGTAACCGGCCGATTTGTGACCAAATTCACTGGCGGTGACTCGGGCGAGCGCCACCAGTTGACCCCAGCGGAACGCCTGCCGGGTGGCAGCGAATTCGGCAGTGACGGTGTGGAAGTACTTCTCGGCATGCAATGCGCCATCTTCACTGGTCGCGAATTTCAGCAACATGTCGAAGACCGGCCGGGCGTCGTTGCCCAATTGACCATATCGAGCCACCAGCGCCGCCGCGTGGAATTGCTCTTTGGCCCGAATCGCAGCTTCGGCTTCCTGCAGCAAGACCTTCGCGTCTTCGGTCTTGATTTCCGCAAGTTGCTCGGCGAAAGGATAAGGCTTTGCATTCGAACGATCGCTCTGACCGGCAGTATGGAATCCACCCACGATCAGACTCGCGACAATATTGCGATGATCGCTAACCCGAACGATGTTCCGCCAGGCATTGGCCGAATCCGACGCGTGCACGCCTACGGAATCACCGTGACAGCTGCCAACTGGCTTATCAGAATTGGCCCACTGTTCCGGGCGACCCGGATCGTGCAACACCAGCATATTCGCGGCCAGCGAAATGGCCTCACCGATTGATTCGGGTGCAAAACCTTCAACCAGCGCTTGAGCAATCGCATCCGCAGCCGTTTCACGTTTGCCGCGGAAGATCGTGGTCGCCAACTGCTGGCACCAGCCATCATCGCCCGTCTTCTTACCCAAATCGCGACCCAATAACTTGTATTGATCCAGCAAGGCAGGCAAGACCGTTCGAATCGGGGAACGATTGTGGTTTCGCTCCTGCATTTGTTGCTCGGTTCGGGCGCAATACCGCACCGATTGCCGCAGCAACGTGTGTGCGAATTCCTGGCCAGCCAATTCCAGCGTGTCCCACGCCCGCCAGGACAAGACGACGCGGTGCACGTCGACTTCGTCTTCCACTTCCATCTGCAAATGGTTGAAGGCTTCGCCGATCGGTCCCTTGGCGAGTGTGGCAAATGTTCGATCCGCGGCTTCGATGTCACCCTTCCGCGACACTTCACGCAAATATTCACCACCATTCACACCGGCAGGAATGGGATCGGGCGTGATGGCATGCAGGATTTCAGCCTTTCGGCCACCAAATTCCTGGATTCGATTGGCGTTCCGATAGAGCACCTTCAGCACGGGCAAGGGCTGCAAAGCGGTCGGCAATTCCTGGGCCATCCGATAGGCCGGAGCCAAGGCCATGAAAGTGTGAAATCCGATGTAGTCATGGCCGCCAAAGGTGCGGGC
>JAQGHT010000036.1 GCA_028291565.1 Planctomycetaceae bacterium
AAAGTGCGCGGCGATGCTGGTTTTCCCCGTTCCCGCGGTTCCCGAGATCAAAACACTGGCACCTCGGTAATAGCCTTTCCCACTGAGCATCACGTCCAACCGCCCGATTCCAGTTGAAATTCGCTCAGTCGGCGCCTCGTGCTCGAGTTTCGCGGAGGTGATTGGAACGACCGAAATTCCATCGTCTGCAATCAGAAATGGAAACTCGTTGGTGTCATGACTGGAACCTCGATATTTGACGATTCGTAAGCGCCGCGTCGACAACTGTTCGGCCACTCGGTGGTCCAGCAAGATGACGCAATCCGACACGTACTCTTCCAGGCCCTGTTTGGTCAGAGTTCCGTCGCCGCGTTCCGCGGTGATGACCGAAGTGATTCCACGATCTTTTAACCAGCGAAACAGGCGGCGTAATTCAGAACGAAGAATCGCTTGATTCGAAAGCCCGCTAAACAGGGTTTCGATCGTGTCCAAGACGATACGCTTGGCGCCGATGGAATCGATTGCGAAAGCCAGGCGGACAAACAGTCCTTCTAAATCGTATTCGCCGGTTTCTTCAATTTCGCTTCGCTCAACGCGAATATGATCAATTCGAAGCTTCTTTTCGCTTACCAGCGTGTCCAGGTCGAACCCCAACGACCTCACATTTTGTACCAGTTCGTCGGCCGTTTCTTCAAAGGCGATAAAGACGCCCGGTTCACCATATTGTGTTGCTCCCCGAACCAGAAACTCGACACCGATCAGCGTTTTCCCACATCCCGCCCCACCGCAAATGAGCGTTGAGCGACCACATGGCAGGCCACCACCCGTCACTTCATCCAATCCTTGAATTCCAGTAGGAGCCTTTTGTATCCCAGCCTTCACTGCAGTCATGGTTTCCAAATGAATTGCCTCAAATGACGTAAGTCCTTTCATTTGTTATTGTTGCATCTCCTTCAGCATCAACGGAAGCGTGCGAATTCTGGATCAGCAACGATTTTTGCCCACAAGTTGGCCAATACGACTAGCCGTCTTGCTGCGCTCTGATCAATCACATCTTTAGGCCGCACGCCCCGCGAGCAAGTTGCGCGCCAGATTCTTAGATTGCGAGTTTGGGAATCATAAGAAGGGTAGAGAGCTATTAGGTCCAATATCTCCCCACCCTTCGTCCTGTGAAATGGTCCGGAAAGCCACAGCATGATTCGTGTCACGGCTCAGACGTCCCGTCCCAATGAGCGAGCCATACACGATCGTTCTGCTCTTTCGTATTTTTTCGAGACATCTGCTGGCTTTCCTGATGCAACAATGTCTCTTCTCTGTCACTCCAAATTGACTCTGACCACAAATCTCATGACACGACGCATCCCACCTGATAAGATCGTCTCTGGACCAGAATTATACTGCCGGACTGCCCCCGGACACAGAATGACGAATAGACTGCAAAATAAGACACTTCTCATTCATCCAACTGGGTTTCGCGATGGATCACTCGCACCGAGCCTTGACCTGGCTGGCATTGCTGGCTGCGTTCATCACCGTTCTGCCGCCATTGGCGAGAGCTGGTGATCCGCCACTGCGCAACGTGATCGACACTGAGATTGCCAAAGTCTGGAGTCGTGAGAAAATCCAGTCCGCCGGTCCCTGCGACGACGCCACGTTTCTCCGCCGAGTGTCTCTCGATTTGTGTGGCCTCATTCCGACACATGACGAAGCGAAGGCATTCCTGGACGACTCTGCGACGGATAAACGGGCGAAGTTGATCGAGCGGTTGCTCGACCACGCGCGTTACGGCGTGCATCAGTCCGACGAATGGGACATGGTTTTCTTCGGCCGGAAGCCGCCAGGCTATGAAGCCCCCCATCGAGAAGGGTTCAAACGCTGGCTGCGCGATTCTTTTGCGCAAAACACGCACTTCGACCAACTGGCCCGGGCAATGCTAAAGGCGGAAGGGAACACCGCCGAGCAAGGGGCGGCGATGTATCTGGTACAGTACGATCGTCATCCCGATGATGCGGCGATCGCGGTCAGCCAGACGTTTCTGGGAGTCCAATTGCAATGTGCCCACTGCCATGACCATCCCTATGAGCCCTGGACCCAACGTGACTTTTACGGCATGGCCGCCTTTTTCGCCCGACTGCAAATGGTGAAAGCCGGAAAGACCAAGGTGGACGACAAGGAACTCGAAAAAATCTACCTGGCAGAACTCAATACCGGAGATGTCAAGTTCACTGGTTCGGCCAAGGACGCCAAGCCGGGCCAGAAAGGCGAACCGGTGAAGCCCAAGTTTCTCCTCGCTTCCGATTTGGAAGAGCCCGATCTGACGGCCGAATTCAAGGACGAGAAGCGTATTCCCGATGGCTCGCCGCCCCCTGCTCCAAAGTTCTCCCGCAAAGACAAATTGGCCGAGTGGGTGACTTCCCCGCAGAATCCGTACTTCGCTCGCGCCGTGGCAAATCGACTCTGGGCGCAGTTCATGGGACGCGGCCTGGTACATCCGATCGATAATATGAGCGCGTCGAACAAGCCCAGTCACCCGGAGTTGCTCGATGCAATCGCGCAGGAACTGATCGCCCACCAATTCGATGTGAAGTGGTTGATACGCGAGCTTGTCAGCAGTCAGACCTACCAGCTGGCCTCGACGGGCGAAGTCGCCGATGCCAAACCGCAGTGGTTCGAACGTGCTCGCACACGACCACTTTCTGCGGAAGAACTGTTGGAATCCTGGCGCGTGGCAACGAATTTCGAAGTTGTCGCGCGGCGCAAACCAGAAGAACATAAAGGGCGTTTCTACGGTGTGACGTTCGATTACATCCGGAACTATTTTGGCGAGCCGAACAATGGGGTGGGTGACTTTCAGGGCGGACTGCACGAGCATTTGTACCTGAATAACGGCGAACTCGGTCGCCTGATGACCTCGGAAAAAGACGGCCTGATCGATCAATTGCTGACCTCGACCGAGCCTTGGGAGTCCCGCGTCGAACGGATCTATCTGGCAGTCTTGAGTCGGCTTCCGAATGCCGCGGAGCGCGCGAAGTTTGCGGATTACTGCGACGTGCAGGGGAAGGACTCACAGCAGACACGGCTGCAAGAAGCCATCTGGGTGTTGATGACCTGCAGCGAGTTTCGATTCAATCATTAGCCCAAGGATTAATACTGTTCGCGGTGACGAATGAGTTGTTTGTCAATATATACCCCCGCGTTCGAAACGTCTCATTTCTGCCCGCGTACGGTATAGCATGAATCCCGATTGCCCTCTCGAAGAACATGTCTCCCGCCGCGCATTGCTCAAAGGCGTTCTGGCCACCAGTTCTGGCGCAACGGTCGCCAACTGGGGCGGTTTGTTCGCCTCACCGGCGCGGGCCGAGGAAGTGAAGCAAAATCAGAAGCGCTGCATCCTGCTGTGGATGAACGGCGGCGCGAGCCAATTCGAGACCTTCGATATGAAAATCGGCCGGCCGAATGGCGGGCCATTTCGTCCGATCTCAACGAACGTAGCCAGCACACAGGTCTGCGAGTTGCTGCCAAAGATCTCGCAGCAGATGGACAAGCTGACCGTGATTCGTTCCATGCACACGTCACAAATCGATCATCCGCAGGGCATCCACTTGATGCACACGGCCTATTCCGAAGCGGCGAATATCCGGTTTCCCGAATTCGGGGCGGTGATCGCCAAGTCTCTGGGCCACGTCGGAAGTTCGCTTCCCAATTTCATCAAGATCGGTTCCAACGGCGACAGCGGCTCGGGATTCCTGGGACCCAAGTACCAACCTTTCACAATGTCGCACGACGGCCGATTGCCGACATTTGCACAATCGTCGCTCGCCCCCGGCATCGAAAGCCGTCGTAACGAGTTACGACAGTTCGTTGAAGATCAATATGCCGTCAAACATCACGTCGAAACGGCCAAGATGCACCGCGAAGCCTACGAGAGAGCGCGTCGCTTACAGAGTGCACTGAAGACCTTCAAGATCGACGACGAGTGGGCGAAGTACGAGTCACTCTACGGCGACAGCTTCTTTGGTCGCAATTGCCTGCTGGCAAGACAATTGGTCGAAGCGGGCGTGCCGTTTGTCGAAATTGGACACAGCGGCTACGACACGCACGCGGACAATTTTACGGGACATAAAGGGCTGCTGCCGCCGATGGATCAAGGCTGGGCTGGCCTGCTGACCGATCTGCACGAGCGTGGACTGCTGGCAAACACACTCGTCGTCTGGATGGGCGAGATTGGCCGCACTCCACAGATTAATAACCGAGCCGGGCGCGATCATTATGTCCGTGCCTGGAGTACCGCGCTGGCCGGCGGCGGCGTCAAGGGCGGCTATGTCCATGGCGCGACGGATCAGGATGGCCGCGACGTGACGTCCGGCGAAGTGAAAGAAGGGGATTTTTTCGCCACGATCTATCAGGCGCTCGGGATCAATCCGTCCACCGAGCATTTTGCCGGTTCGCGTCCTGTGCCAATCGCCCCCTTTGGTTCGAAAGTCGTGCGGGATCTGTTGGTCTAAAAAGCTGCCAAACAACTTAATTTTTCTGTAGGCGATGTCTCTCGGAGACTCGCAGTCGAAAACGTTTGCCGTTCAGGCAAACTCTTCGACGTACCAGCTATTTGGCAGGTCCCTAATTAGAGATTTGTCAGCTTTTCACAGAGGATCAACATGCCCGACTATGTGGCCGACAAAATCAAGCCGGTGTGGAAACTGCCCTTTGAAGGCGCCTGGCCGGTGGCTGTCAGCTTTGCCGATTCGTCCAGCCGCGTGATTGCCGCCAATCAGGATGGCGTGATGGTGCAGTGGCAATTGCCGGAAACACCAGTTGCGGCCAAGGTGAAGGATGAGAATGGCAAGGAAATTGATGGGTTTGAAACTCCGCTCCCCACGCGGCAACTGATCGGACATGCAAACACAGTCACGCAAATCGTGCCGTCGGCCAACGGTCAGATTTTGTTCTCAGCCAGCTATGATCGCACCGTATTTGCGTGGGATCTGAATGCGACTCCCTCCAGCGAAAGCGAACTGGTCGTGGATCGTGACACTCGCGAGCGAGCTGCAAAGCGCGTGGAAGCGAAAAAGCGACCGGAGATACTCGACGCACCCGGTGTGAAGCTGGCCTCGATTGCCCCGGTCAACACGTTGACAGGACACAAAGATTGGATCAATGCTCTCGATTTGTCGCGCAGCGGCGATCGCCTCATCAGCGGTGACGATTCCGGACTGGTGATCGTCTGGGATGCAAAGACTCGGCAGAAGATCAGCTCGTGGCAGTGCCCCGGCGTCGCATGGATTGTTGCCGCCGCACTCTCGCCAGATGGGCAGACTGCCGTCATATCGCAATATCGCCGCAAGGGGGGCGACTTCAACAACTATCCAGCGGGACTACGGATTTTCAAAGTGGCTGACGGAAGCGTGCTACTCGACGTACTGGCAACTCTGTACCCGAAAGAAAAGAACCCGCCGTATCAATATCAATACGCGTATCACGAGTTCGTGGCTGACGGACTGGTGGCGCTCGCGTTCTCGCCCGACGGCAAACTCCTGGCAGCCGGTCAGGGTGGCGAAGGGGGCGGAGGCAAGATTCACTTCCTGGAAACCGAGACTGGCAAAGTCGTACGCTCAGTTACTGGCCACAAGTATGGCGTGACCGATCTGCTGTTTACCGCAGACGGAAAGTATCTGTTCTCGGCCGGTCGCGACACGCGATTCCGCATCACTCGAGTTGAAGACGGTGGCGAAGTTGCCGTGATCGGTAAGGAGCGCGGTGGCCAATTCACTGATTGGCTCGCGTCAATCGCCCTTTCCCCCGACGAACGCCGGCTGGCCGCAGCCGATATCTCGGGCTTCGTACAGGTGTGGGATTTGGGATGAGCGGCCTCAAGTTTTGAATGGTTTAAGGAAGAGAAAAGGCGATGCTCGGCGTCCGCCCGGACAGTGATTCCCGCGACGAGTCTATTTCGGAGCTGCCAGTGGACCTTGCAGGTTGTAGAGTGCCTGAATCTCAGTCTCGTTTAATGCGCGATCAAAAAGTGCCAGATCGTCATAGAGTCCGACATACCCCATCCCGATCTGGATCGCCGCCTTCTCGCGGTCCCAGCTATAAATCTGGTTCCGACCGGCGACAATGCCCTGTAGTTTTCCGTTGAGGTAGAGCTTCGCCAGGCCATCGGGCTTACCCGTGTTGAACTTCTCGAAGGTGATCACCACATTGGTCCACGTTCCGCGTTCGAACGGGGGCTGAGTCACCACATAGACCGGCCGCTCAGCCGCTGCCATCTTTTCAAAATCTCGATTGGTGGGGTTCCAGACCTTCAGATCGGCAAGCACGCCCAGGCGAAAGTGCTTCGGCTTTTCGTCCTTGCTGAAGTCGACCCACAACGCCGCGTTGTTCCAGGCCTTTTCGGTGATCTGGATCGGGTCACAATACCAATCCCCGAGGTCCGTTTGCGGGTCGAGATTCAGCCAGAAGGACGCCGTTCCACTCCAGTCCTGCTGGCGATAAGCCACGTTTCCGGCGGCCTTGTAGAACACCACCTTGTCCGACTTCTTGATGAACCGCAGCGCAGCGCCGCCATGACGCCCTTGCCCCTGGGCCACTTCGATCTCACCTCCCGGAAGGCCCGGCTGAGGGTCTTTTCGTTCCGCCGACAACGCGGTGTAGATCCGCTTGTCCCCTTTGGCGAAATCCGCATTCGCCCCTCGATCGAAGCTCGCGGAAAAAGTGAGAGCCTGGCGAGTCGCGGCCAGGGAACCGCTTTCCTGGGCGGCCCCCAAACGGGGAAATGCCAAACCCACCACCAGAGCCATTACAACGAGACAGGACTTTTTCGATTTCATACAAGATCCCTTAGCTCGACTTTAGCCATTTTGTAGCGACAAATTGATGCAAATTCCTTGATAAGTCAGAACCTTCTGGGCTTTTTGAATGTACCAAACCGTTCACAAGGAACCAAAAACATTCCACAGATACTTTTTTTGAAACACAGAGGACACAGAGGTTTTCAAGCGAGATTTCTCTGTGAACTCTGTGCCTCTGTGTTTCAAAATCTCAAACATGGATCGATCAACTTGTCCTGTAATAGGGCCAAAGTCGAACTTAGTCGCTGTAACAAAACGAGTTGATCAATTTCGACACAACTGTACATGCAGCAATGCCAGCAGATTGATTCCACTACGAATGCGTTTTCACTCGCTATCACGCGTAACTCTAGAAAACAGGGGAAGGGTAGAACGCTAATCTGCGCTAATTAACGCTAATAAAAACAAGGTAAATCGCAATTGTATTGTCTGACGACCCATGCGGAATAGGATCCTGATTAGCGTAAATTAGCGGTGATTAGTGTTCCAAAATGACCGAAAGTCTGTCGATCACAGAGTTGTCAAATCAAAGCAACTTGTCCCACTTATTTCGTGACAGCGCATTACCACGTTTTTATCGCGCGAATGTTGGACGTTCCGGTCATGCTACCGATTTGATCTAGGCCGCAATAGCGCTCACCAGAAATGAAAACTCAAGAAATTCAGAACTCCGCGGCCAACTTTCAAGAGCCCTGGTTCTTTTTGACAAATTCTGCGATGCGTCGAATGGCTTCTCGAGATTCTGGGAGCCCCCGGATCTGGAAGACATGCACCATCCCCGGCCAGATCTCGAGGGTGACTGGTGTTCCGTCGGCGCGTGCTTTCTTCGCGACGCGGATGCTGTCGTCACGCAGCATTTCGTGTTCGCCGGTTTGAATCAGGATTGGCGGCAGGCCTCGATAATCCCCGTACAGCGGCGACGCCAACGGATGCCGTGGATCGGTTTTCAATAAGTAGTGATCCCGAAACTCGGGCATTGTCCGGGAGCTGATGATCGGGTCATAGACGGACTTCAGTGCCTGGCTCGAGAGGGTGAAGTCTGTGCCCGGTGAAATCGCGATGCCACCCGCCGGAAGCGGACGTTTGCGCTCTTTCAGCGCCAGTATTGTGGCCAGCGTCAGGTTTCCTCCGGCTGAGTCACCGCCGATAAACGTCGCTTTGGCCGCTCCAGGACTAGTCGGCCCATTAGCGACGAGCCAGTCGTGCACGGCGACACAGTCATCGAGTCCCGCGGGAAAGGGATGCTCGGGAGCCAGTCGATAATCGGGCAACAACACCGCACATTTCGCGGCGAGCGAGATTTCCGCGGCGACTGGCAGATAATTGCCGCCTGTCCCGGAAACCCATCCGCCCCCGTGCAGATACAGAAATCGCACATTGGGATCCGCATCGGGAGTCATGACCCATTCACACGGCACGTCACCCACCTTGACTTTCGTCAGTTTGACTCCGGGAACGGTCGGCTCTTGCCGTGCGCCCATGCCGGCACGTAGACCGTTGAGATCAAAACTCCCCGCACCAAACGGCGGCGATTTCCGGCGTTGTTCCAAATACTGAAGACCTTCTTTCGAGACTTCACGTTGCCAGACATCGCGTGACGCATGGCGGCGCGTCGGCTCCAGCAGATCAATTAGTGCCAACTTCTCAAACACCAGCTGCGACTGGCTCCCTTCATAGACGATCCCGACATGATCCCGATCGACGCGCGTCAGACTGGGATAGCCGGCGCCACGGCCTGCATCCAGCAGCCAATGATGCGAATCTGGCCACGTGAGGCCGTCATCAAAGCTGAGTTGAACAGTCTGATGTGTCCGTCCCTGCTGCGAATGGGGATTTGCAAACAGCAGCACGTGTTTCTGCTCACCACCGCGTTCGTAGTCGAAACGCAACAGACTGCCATTGCAGTTTGGCTCGATGAGCGTGTTGCGACTCGTCGAGTGCGGCTCCCACGTTTGACCGAGATCCTTGGTGACGACGACCGCACGGTAGCGTTCGTGATCGTTGCGGATATTGAGCATGATCGACCCATCGCCGAGTTGCGCCGCCTGACATTCGTTCCCGCCCGTATAGCCCGGCTGGCCAACGGTCCAACTCTTACCGTGATCGCGACTGACCATGACCGTCGCGAATGTGGCCTGCCGTTCTCGACCGGTACGACCTTGAACCGGCATCACCAACGTGCCGTCGGATAAGCTGAAGCCAGACTGCGGCGAGGGCGCGAGCAGCCACCAGGATTCTTGCTTGAGTTGCCGAGTCAGGTTTTCGGGTGGCGACCAGGTGAGGCCGTCGTCTTTCGAACGAACCAGCATGAACTGCGCGGTCTTGCCGATTTCAAAGCCAGGCTCAGAACCATCATCGACCCACTGGTGCGTTCCGGGCTTGCCGTTCGTCCATAACGCGAAACAGAAGATCTCTCCCGTTTGCTGATCAACAATGATGCCAGGATCGCTGCAGCCATTCTGCTCCTGAGGCAACCCGCCGAATTGTCCCAGATCCATGATGACCCGCGGCGATTCCCAGGTTCGTCCCCCGTCTGTACTGCGACTGAGTCCAATGTCGATGTCCTCCTGCAAGTCGCGCCCGGAACGCCGCCGCATGTCATAGACGGCGAGCAACGTTCCTTTGGTGGAAGTCGTCAAAACCGGAATGCGATAGGTATGCACGCCGTCATCATTGTGCTTTCGCAGGGCTACGCCAATGCGCTGCCTCGCATTCGCAACGTCATCACGGGGTGTCACAGTTCCAATCGAAGTCACAATCTCAGTGCATGTCGCAGTGATTTGACGTTGCAGATCGGCCGAGTCTTTCAAACGGCACGACAGCCAGAAGACGTTCTTGCCGTCAACCAGTGCTCGATCGATCGGCATTGTGATCGTCTTGGCCGGCATGACCGCTTCTCCAAGCGGAGTCGCTGGCGAGAATACTTCTTGATCTCCCGTTGAAAACAGCCGCACTGTGTCGAGGTCATGCAAGTCATCGGTACCGTCGAGAGAAAACACAAGCGACGTCAACCGGGCTGTTTGCCCCTGTGGGACGTCGACGACGACGCGTAATAACGGACCGTGTTCATTACGAATTAAGATGGGGTGCACGGGACGCACCACGCTCGTGACCAATTTCACTTCTTGTGCGTACCCCTGGGGCAGCGTCCCGATTAATGCAACAGCCAACGCCCCGAGAAAGATGAGCCTTTGAGATTCAAGACCTCGTAACAGTTGTCGTATCACAAAAAAGTCCCTTTAGAATGAATTCATGGCGACCCGACGCGCTCGGCGCTCGACGCTCAATTGTCGGTGATTGTCCCTGGCACCGCTATTGTGCCGTTTGCTGGACCAGCTTTCGAGTCATCCGAAATAAAGATCCGTACATCACCCCAGCGGTTCTGGCGGGTGGCAATACAAACGGTCTCGCCCTGGACTTGTACTTGGCCTATCCCAAATACTCTGATGTCGACGCACGGCAGACGGATGCGACCGGTCGATTCAGACGATCCATCGCATTAGCGAAAGTCACCTATACGCAGTTGATCCTATCCACAAGGCGCTTCGCCGCGATCCAGAATCGACCCGGGCAAGATCGGATAAAGACTCCACCTTTAGTCACCTGGTTCGATGAAGAACAATGGCGAAACATTCCCAATCATTAAGACGCAAGAATCAGCCTCAGTTTCTCGATGCCTGACCGTTCCAAGAAAGTCTGGCACCGGTGCAGCGCAATTAGCCGAACGGTGGTCAGGGAAAACACCGACCTCTGTCGAATTCCGAGTGCGGATTCATTGAAGTATTCATCCCGATCCCATCTCAGGTCACTGATCGTACCGGGCAAACATTCATGTTGATCCCGGCAGTCATTTTTTGTCAGTGTTCGCTTTGAATCTCGATTTCAACACGCCTTCCAAGATGTAGCCCCAGATGCCGCAGAAGGTCATGAACAACAATCCGATCAGGATGACTGCGGTCAGTGATGGTCCACCGAGAGTCCGGCCATCCGCCAACTCAAATCGAGGAACAGCGAGAAAGTTTTTTAAGCAGATCGCGAAACCTGCCACAAGAAGTCCGCCAACGATCGACCACCGAGGTGTGTTGTAAAGGATGCGATTGCTCATACTTTCATTTTCGTTCAAAGTCGGACATGAAACGGGGCGAACCTGATCGTTGTTTCATTGTACCAAATTGGAACACATCGAGCATCGCAATTTCGAAACTCCATGCTCACTGTGTGGTAGTCATCCCGGTCCAGGGTCCCGCCAGACGGACAGAGATGCCCCGTGGAAAGCTTCGAAAGCTGAAATCTGAAATCTCGAATTTGAGGTTTCAAACGCCTGACACGTGATACTCACGAATCACGGAATTGATGGGGAACCCCTCTCTTTCCGTCGGATCAGCAGCGGTTCGGGGAATGGGGTCAATATTTTTTCCAGAATTCGTGGCGTAAAATCCGTGTTGCCGTCGCACGTAAGAAGAGAGGATCTCTGTTTTTGAGGGATCAGTTTTGCCAAGGGACGCCAAAACGTCACTGCGGCCAGGTTGAAACGAATTGCCTTCCCACGAATTGGACGGGCTATGAATGAACGAAAACTGTTTGAGTCCGCCCTGGAAATTGCTGATCCCCAGACGCGGCAGGCATTTCTCGACGCAGCTTCCCGAGCAGGCCCTCGGAAAGAAGCTCGATCAGCGGGCCGACCTGTTCAGTTTCGGCCGCGTGCTGTACCAGATGGTGAGCGGCCGGCCGCCGTTCCGCGCTTCATCCACGCTGGCCGTCCTGAAGCGATTGACCGAAGAAACGCCACGCCCAATCCGCGAGATCATTTCCGAAACGCCACAGTGGCTGTGCGACATCATCACCAAACTCCACGCCAAAAATCCGGACGAGCGCTTTCAGTCGGCTCAGGAAGTGGCCGATGTCCTCGCCAACGGTGCGACCCAACTCACGACGCACTCCGGAGTGAAGGATTTTTCCCTGATCCCGCGAACGAAAACCCAGCCTGCGAGCTGGTGGAAGTGGGCAGCGGTGATGGCGATCCTGTTTTCTCTGATGGCCGTGTGGCTGTTGACCCCCGTTACTAAGGCTGGGCTGAACACGGCTGTGGACCAGCACCCGGCTCATTCACTGACGACCGAACCGAACAACTCTGGCAAGTCTGGCCCGGAAGTAGTGCCAACCCAAGTGAAGAACGGGGATGTCGCGGTCGTTGACGGCTGGACTCAACTGTTCAATGGAAAAGACCTGGCGGGATGGAAGACGCACCCCAATCAACCGGGTGAATGGATTGTCAAAGACGGGGTTCTCGTAGGTAGCACTTTCCCGAGTTATCTCTTCAGCGAAAGGGGCAGCTTTGAGAACTTCCACCTGCGTATCGAAGCGAAAATCAACGGCGGCGGAGATAGTGGCATTTTTGTGCGCTCTCCTTTTGCCATGCGTCCGGGACGATTACCCGGTTCGTTGCGTCCTGCTGGTGGATATGAGGTTGAATTGCACCGCAGTCCCATTCACGCGACACCACCGGGTAGTGTCTGGAATGCCGAGAGCGCAAGCGCCGCCCCTCAACTCTTATGGAAAACGTCTGATAACACACTCATCAGGGACGACGAATGGTTCGTCCTAGAAATCATCGCCTATGGGAACCACTTCATTACCAATGTGAACGGGACATTGACTGCAGATTGTGCGGATCCAGTGAGCAAATTTCACTCCGGCCATTTTCCTCTGCAGGTCTTGAATGCTCAAACGATCGTTCAGTTCCGGAAGATCGAGATCAGGGAACTGCCGACGAGTTCGACACCGACAACATTTAAGAACAGCATCGGCATGGAGTTCGTGATCGTGCCGCGGGGCAAGTCATGGCTGGGCGGGGAAAACGGCAAATTGGGCGACAAGGAAGTGGAGATTCCGGCTGATTTCTACCTGGTAAGTACGCGGTCACGCAGGATGAGTGGACTCAGGTCATGGGTGAGAATCCCAGTTATTTCTCTCGCAACGGCGAGGGCAAGGACCTGGTAAAGGATATTTCCGACGCGGACCTGAAGCGATTCCCCGTGGAGAAGGTATCCTGGGATCAATGCCAACTCTTCATCGCGAAACTGAACAAACAAGTAAGTGAACCGGCTTGGGTCTACCGATTACCCAAGGATGTAGAATGGGAGTATGCGTGCCGGGGCGGACCGATGTCGGATCAGCGGAACAGCGCCTTCGACTTCTACCTCGGCAAGCCGACTAACACCTTGTTGCCGGAACAGGCGAACATTGACTATGCAACTGGAATGAAGGACTATGGCAACGGATTGAAGCGGACGTGCAAGGTGGGCTCCTATGAGCCGAACGTGCTCGGTTTGTACGACATGCACGGTAATGTGTGGGAGTGGTGTGACGACACCGAAGTCTCCGATGGAGTCTCGCGCCATGTGAACCGAGGCGGCAGCTTTTTTGACGACGCCTGGTACAGTCGCGCTGCTCACCGCCCCAAGGACCTGCCGTCGATCCGGGACTTTCACCTTGGTTTACGTCTGGCCCGGGTTCCGTCCGGGGCTGGATCGACTGAAGCGAAGGCTCTGCCCACGGATCCCGAACTTCGGGCCGCCGAATAAGTGCTGTCCGTCGGTGGGACGATTGTGACACAAGGATTACTGGCGACCAAGATTCTTGCCGCGAACCATCGAAGGTGGCCGAGACTGTGAACGACCTGCGGGGTTTCGTTCTGCGTCTTCGGGGCAGTGCTCGCGCAACCAGCCTCGGAGCGGCACATCGCCATCGAGTGGATCGTAGACACCGTTTGCCGACAGGCCATCTCCCAAGATCTGCCTGCGAATCGGGTCGAGTTGCGGATACAGGTGTGAAACCGTCATCGCATCTTTCGGACGCAACCAGCGGTAACCGTAGCCGTACCAGACGACCTTGCGTGTTTCGTTCCACAGGTTTGGACTGCGGGAATGCCAGACTCGGCGGTCGATGAAGATCGCAGTCCCCGCCTTCACGCAAAGTGGCTCGGCGCCGGCAGGATTGGAAACGCCATCCGCCGGACAGTCGATTTCGTCCTGCAACTGCGAGCCGGCCAAGACCAGTGTATTACCGCGATTGGGTTGGCTGGTATCCGTTAGATAATATCCGATTTTCAGCGACAACCGCGGACGGGGGTGCGTTTCGATCTCATCATTGACCCGCATGCTGTCCTGATGCCAGGCGACACGCCAATTCAGTGCTTGCTCATCGGCTGGTGGAGTCACGTCAACGTGCGAGTGATAGAGATAGGAGTTCCAGCCCAGGATGCCCCAGACCTTGGGAAATGTCGTCGGACAATCGATCAGATCGATCAGCGCCGGATCTTCATGGACGATGTTCGTGATCGACAACAGCTTGGTCCGCGTCGCATCCGTCCGTTCGCGGGCATCGATGCGATCCGCCGCCGCAATCAAACGCGCCACGGTGGTCGCATCCAGCGCGTTCTCAACAACAAGGTATCCGTTCGTCTCAAAGAACTCGCGTTCGTCCGGAGTCAACCGATGGCGCAGACAGTCGACATTCATGACAGATCCACCTCTTGAGAAACATATGAAAGTTTGGGCTGCGCCACAGATTGTCGCAAACCAACGTCGATTTGCAAGTAGCGTGGCGACTGCTCCTCCACTACGACAATTCACGATGCAGCCAGGCTTTGGCAAAGGCCCAGGTCCGGTCGGCCGTTCGCGGCGAGATTCCCAGGGCCTCGGCGGCTTCAGCCAGCGTCAAGCGTGCAAAGTAACGGAGTTGCACGAGTTGAGCCGCCGCAGGATCTTCCAGCGCCAGCCGATCCAGTGCGGCATCCAGTGCGATCAGGTCTTCGCGCGGTTCCGGAGCCTGGATCTCAAGCAGTTCCACGTCGTCTCGTTCCCATTCGCCGCCATGCTTGAGGCGTCGTTTGCGACGCGCGTTTTCCACCAGGATCCGCCGCATCGCCTCGGCCGCCGCCGCGAAAAAGTGACCTCGGCTGTTCCATTCCTGAGGCTGATCGACGTTGACCCGGCGAACGAACGCTTCATGCACCAGCGCGGTCGCCTGCAGGGTCTGGTCCGGACGTTCGTCGGACATTTTTTTCGCAGCCAGCTTCCGCAATTCGTCATAGACGAGTGGCAACAACTGGCTCGCGGCCCGTGTATCACCACGTTTGATCACGGACAGCAGCAGAGTGACATCAGACATCGCAATCCAGGTTTCCTATCGTTCGCGGGTAGTCGAGTCCGGACGCCAGTCACGCTCAGAAGTCATTGACTGACAGGACCACTGAATGTGATCGTTTTCACCTTGACAGTGAATGGCAACAACAATGGAATCAAAAATAATAGCCTCCGTGTGCTGCTGCGCATATGCCAAGATCAAACCGGTAAAACGACCGCAGCACCCCAGGTGAGCGCGCTCCGGGAGATTACTTTGTCTTCAGGCATCAACACGGATGCTGCGCGGTGTGTTCTAATGGTGTGGATGTCGCGACTTTGCGACGATGCCAGCGGTTCCTGTTCGAAAATGAGGTTCGCCATGATGTCGGTTCGTTTTTGCTTTGCCGTTGCACTGATGATGTGGTTGCCATCGACGGTCTCTGCCCAGCATCATCACCATCACCATCACCACGGTCATCATCATCACCACCATGGAAGTTACTATGGATATTCCAACTGGACGTACGTTGTTCCTCAGTCGCAGCAGTATTCGGGAGCATATTATGTTCAGGGAAACAATTTCTACTATACGCCTACGGCAGTTTCATATATGGGATCGACTCAGCCCGGTTATGCGGCTCCCCAAATTCAGCAATCTGTCCCGCTGCAATATGGCGGCTTCGGCCGTTGTGATGATCTGACAGGACGGCTGGAGTCGCAAATGAATCTGCTGTGCCTCGAACTGTTTTACAATTACCAGCACAATCCGGATTTTCAGCAAACTTATCGTGAAGCATACGGACTGTTGGCACTGGCTCGGGAGCTTCACGCTCTGGACCACCAGGGACAGCGTCAGGCAATTCGGGAATTGGTCACGATCCTGGATCAGCAGTACCATCACGTGCAGCAGGATATTTTACCATGGAGTCGCCAACCGAACCGGCACCTTCCGCCAGGTGACGCCGTGCAAAAGGCGGCTACCGGTGAAGCCTTGATGCATCACCTGTGCTTCGTTGCTGGTGTACAGCCACACGGAAGTGCCCCCGCCTTGGGCGTCGAACAGGCTCCGGTTCCGCGTTAACGAGATGCGAAAATGCGTTCTAGCCACAGATTTACACAGATGAAACACAGATTATGAAGATCATTGGACACCGACATTAGACTTGTCATATCTCAGTCCACCGCGAAGATTGCATTGCTTTCAACAAGTCGACGTCACCACCGATGTTGAGCATGTCGTGCATTTTTGAATGAAAATCTGTGTTCAATCTGAGTTTCATCTGTGGCTAATAATCCGACTTCCCCAATTCTTGTAAAGGGTTAATGGTGTGGCGCGGCGGACGCCGCCGGCATCCGCGCCGACGCACGCAGCTTCCGACACACTCCGACATTTATTCTCGCGTCGATATCCTAAACCATGCGGAGGGCCAAGCCTTCATCAATGAGAGCTGATACAGTGGCCTCGAAGGCCGCTGTGGCTTCCGCGATATCCTGCTCCGTATGGACACTCGACAGCAGTCCGCCGGTGGAGCTCATGATGTCGACTCCACGGAACCGCAAGTGCCGCTGGTACTGTGTAATCAACTGGCCCGGCATCCCTTTCAACAATTTGGCATCGCGCGTTCGCAGAGCGAGTCGATTTGGGGCGTCGGAAATCCGCTCTTGATTGGTCTCGAAATAGACATGAAACACCGAGGCGTCTCCATACACGTACCCGGCTACGCCCAGTCGATCCAGAACTCCATCCCAGGATCGGCGCAGTAACTCGGCCATGCGATTCGCCTGCTCGATCGGCTGACCGGTGGAAACACGTCGCAAGACTGTAATCCCCGCTGCCGCAGAGGGTGGTGACGCATTGAACGTGCCGAAATGGACCACGCGACCAAATCGATCGTGCTGAGCATCGCCGGTGACATCAAATAGCTGCATGATCGCGGCGCTGCCGGCCACGGCGCCGCCGGGCAATCCCCCAGCTACGATCTTCGCGAAACACGTGAGATCGGGAATCACTCCCGTCAACGCCTGCAGACCACCAGGACTGAAGCGGAAACCACTGACGACCTCATCGAAGATCAAGGGAACGCCGTGCCGCTCGGTCAATTCGCGGAGTCCGCGTAGGAATTCCACATCAATGGGGACTCGTCCCCATGACGCGCCGGTTGGTTCGAGAATCACCGCCGCGATTTCATCGTGGCTCAGGACATCCGCCACCCGATTCAAATCCCCGTCAGGAATCAACTGCAGGTTTTCGCGAACTTGAGGCGGTACTCCCAGCGACCCATTCGCATCGAACGGCGGATGAAAACCATGGACAACATCATCGTGCCAGCCATGAAAATGGCCCTCGAATCGCAGGATCCGACTTCGATGGGTAAACGCCCGAGCCAATCGCAGTGCGAGCAAACTGGCCTCAGTCCCGGAATTCACAAACCGGACTCGTTCCGCCGAGGGAACCAGCCGGTTGATCCATTCGGCCCATTCGATCTGCAGCGGATGATCATTGCCAAAGTGGCTGCCATTCGCCACGGCGCGGGTCACTGCGTCGCAGACTTCAGGATCGGCATGCCCCAACAGCATGCCGCCGTTGCCGAGTAGAAAGTCGATGTACTCATTGCCGTCGACGTCCCATTTTCTGGAACCCTGAGCTCGAGTGATATACATCGGTACGGGAACAAAGTTTCGCAGATCGTGGCCGACGCCGCCTGCCAGAACTTGTTTCGCACGCCGGAAATATTCCTTGCTGATCGGACGCCTGGCTGCGTAATTCTGAATGAGGTCGTCTGATTGTGCCATGTCGTTTCGCCCCTAGGTGGAAATCAATTCCGGCCGCCACATGCTGAAATCGTTTGTCCAGTAATAAAGCTGGAGTCGTCTGACAATAAAAAACGGGTGACGGCCGCCATTTCCTCGGGCTGGCCGATCCGGCCCAAGGGAGTCACGGCAATCAGCTTTTCGATCCATTCCGGATTGGCGGACTTGGCCAGATCCGTTTCGGTCAAACCTGGGGCGAGGCAATTGACACGTACTTGATTCGGGGCGAAGGCTTCTGCGCAATGTCGAGTGAACGCGATCACCGCCGCTTTCGCCGTGGCATAATGAATCATGTCCTTTTTCTTGACCAGCCCCGCCAACGAGGCGATGTTGACAATGCGGCCAAAGCGGCGTTCGAGCATTTCGTCCTTGACTGCCCAGGTCGTGAGAAACGTGCCGTCCAGGTTCACCGCCAGCATCCGCTTCCAGCTGGCGAACGTCACGGCGGCATGCGGCACCGTTTCCGCAATCCCCGCGTTGTTGACAAGCAACTCAACCGATCCGAGTTTTTCTCGAACGAAATTGAACATTCGCTGGACGTCGGATTCGGACGCCACGTCAGCCTGAACAATGATCCCATCGCCACCTTCATCCTGAATCTGTTTCAGGGTTTCGCCCGCGGCTTTGGAATTCCGTTCATAGTTAATTGCAACGCGAGCCCCCTCGCGAGCCAGCATCAGGGAAATCGCCTTGCCGATGCCTCGAGCCCCGCCCGTCACGACAGCAATCCGACCGTCAAAGATCCGTTTGGTCATCATTGTCACCTCTTTATCCGCGTCGAGTATCATCGACGGACAACTCGTTCAAGAGCTCCAAGGCAGTCTGCACTATTTTTGGTCCCCATTGGGGCGTCAAGCCTGCGGGGAGCATGTAGTTCCGGACGGAATCGATCACTTCCATTCCGCCTTCGGAAAACGCTTCAGGAGTCGGGAAATACCCCAGGCAACCGTTGGAGTAGCCCAGAAACACAGTATTCTTAACCCGAGATCGGCGTTTGACTTCCAGGCTCAATTCCGCGAATGGCTCACCGTTGACGGCGACAATGGCGATGTCGTTGATCCGCAGCGCCCAGACTTCAAGGTCGCGAGTCACCGGTTTGCCCGACGCGGCAGTTCGCGCCACCAGATCGGCCCATTCATACAACCGTTGTGCCACGTTTCGCGCTCCTTGCGAATCGCCGCGTGCTTCGGCCTCGTCCCGCAGTTTACGTTTTTCAGCCAGTTGCCGTTCCGCCGTTTCCAGGTCCGGCAAGGGAGCCAGCGGCAACGTGACACGGCGCGTGGCGACGCCGAGAAACTCAATGCATTGCGGGGACAATGCTTCATAATCCCAGACGGAAATGGCGGCCACCGACTGCACAACGCGTCGAGCACCACTGCGGTTGTGCGTGCGGATGGCGGCCCAGGTTTTCAGGGTCTCTCCTGCCAGCATCGCTCCCAGCCGATTTGAGTCATCGAATTGTTCACTCCCCCCTGTCCCAATTCCACAGATCGGATTGACGTTGCCTGCGGCCCCCTGGAGAAACAGACTGGGAGCACCAGTCGCCGATTCAATGATGTCGCGCGCGGGTCCAATAAAATCTGGCGACAGCGACAGCGTCCGGGGTCCCAGAACGACCGTGTGGCATCCTACAGAGGTGACTGTTGCCAGGGTACGTCCTTCGAGATCATCGACGCGGATTACACTCACTTCACGATCAACGGCACCTTGCGGATTTTCGCCGATCATGATCCCCCCTTCAGGCAACCGTTCGCGCCGATTGATGCCAATCTCCACGGAACCGCGACCCGCGCCAATTCGCGCCGGCTGCAAGGCCGCCTGCGCCATATGGCTCAATCCGACCAGAGATTCTTCGAGCACTTCGACGTAGCGCTGCTGCAACACCTGCTGTTCGCCAAGCTCACACTTCCAACCGGGCAACATTGGTCCCAGATGCGTGTGACTGGCGTTGATCAAGACATGCGCTGCCGGGATCTTCAGGCGTTCCCCAATTCGCTCTCGCATGCGGTCTACGTGCGGACTTTGAATGAACACGATGTCGCAGGCAATCAAGACGACAGTCACCAGGCCATCGGACAGGACGAGTGCCGTGGCCGTCAAATCCCGTTCGATCGATTCTGAACACCCTGCCTGGACTGTATAGCCCAGCATCCGAATTCCAACCGGCGGCGTGATCGCCACCCGTGCCACGCCAGCCTGCAAACCACGACGTTCGGTCGTCATGTCATCGATTCTCCTGTTTTGAAATCGCGATCAACTCGGTTCTACTTTCTCCCAGGCTCGTTCATGTCGGACGCAAAGTACCAGGCAGACACTGATGCAAAAGACGAGCGCCATGACAAATAAGCCGCCCGCAAAACTGTTCGTCGCAGCTTTCACCTTGCTGATGAGCATCGGAGCGGCAAATCCGCCCAGGTTGCCGACGGAATTAATCAGGGCGATTCCCCCGGCAGCCGCGGCTCCACTCAGGAATGAATTGGGAAGTGACCAGAATGGGGCAAACGTGCTGTACATTCCAATTGCCGCGAGCGACAGCGACCCCAGAACCAGCCACGGATTATTGCAATAGCCGCTAAGCCCCCAACCCACGGCCGCGAGAAACGCAGGTACCGCGACATGCCAACGGCGCTCACCAGTCCGATCCGAATGAATACTACTCAGAATCATGCACACCACCGCCAACGCATAGGGAATGGCCGACAACAGACCAATCTGCAATTTACCGCTCTCTGGGAATTTTCCGCGAACCAATTCCGGCAGATAGAGCGAAAATCCGTTCGCGCCCATGGCCAGAACGAAATACAAACAACTCAATAACCAGACTTTTGGATGACACAACGTCATCCAGAGTGTGAAGCCATGTTGTTGCATTCGTTGCGTCTGCTCGCTGCGCATGCGGTTGCTCAGCCAATCTCGCTCCGCGTCCGTCAGCCACCCGGCGACCTCGGGGCGATCCGTCAACCAGAAGAACACCACGAAGCCGAGAATCACAGTCGGAAGTCCTTCCATGAGGAACATCCACTGCCAGCCCGATAGTCCGGCCGTACCATCCAGAAATTGCATCAGGGCACCGGATAGCGGGCCACCAATCATGCCCGCGATGGCTGACGCCGTCATGAATGAAGCGACGGCCTGGGCGCGCTCGCGGGCTGGAATCCAATAGGTGAGATACAAGATCATGCCCGGAAAAAAGCCCGATTCCGCGATCCCCAGCAGGAAGCGTAAAACGTAGAAGCTCCAGGCGTCGCGGATGAACATCATCGAGGTGGAGATTAAGCCCCACGCGACAACGATGCCCGCAATCCACAACCGCGCGCCGATCCGGTTCAGAATCAGATTGCTGGGGACTTGAAACAGAAAGTACCCGATGAAGAAAATGCTGCCGCCGAATCCGAAGACCTCTTCACTCAGGTGCAGTTCCTCGAGCATTTGCAGACGGGCAAACCCCACATTCGCACGGTCGAGGATATTCAAGACAAAGAGCAAAAAGATAAACGGAATCAGCCGCCGGCTCACCTTACGCAGGACAGCCACTTCCACAGAATTGTCATCCAGGGGTGTATTCACGTCAATAAATTCCCGCGAGTGAAAGGATGACAACCTCAGGCCCGTTGCAATTCTGAACCATAGCAATTCAGGCCAGACAAGGCCGCGAGATTCAAAAATCGACAGACCTGTCAGGCGGCGCGATTGTGGGATCCGTTCTAACTCGCCGCAGGTTCATTTACAATGCTCCGGGCAAAGTGGTTCGGTAGAAGAATTCATCGAGTCCCGACCAGCGCCGTTGCCGTTTCTGTTGCTTAATCACTGGCGATCATAAAAAAGATTCCATCGCGGCACCTGCAAATAGAGCCGACTGAAAGGATCGTCGATGCGTGGCATTCGTGAGATTCTGGGCTTATCGCATCCCATGCCTGGACTCGAAGAAATTCTCGACAATGTTGCTGAAGGCCACGTCACCACAACTGATGCAGCCGCAAGAATTCGCGAACTTGCGTCACAGCCACACATTCCCTCCTGGGCTCCTCGCATTTTCTGCGTTTTTGGGGTTATTTTTGCACTTATCGGCGTTGGGTTTGGCTGCTATAGCGTGGGATTCGGAATTGGTACTGCTCAAGCGCAGGGAATCGTCACAAAAGTGATCAGAGGCAGTCCGGTCGTTGAATACCAGGTGAATGGAAAGCCATTTTCCTATCGAAGTCCAATTTCTTCAGCACCGCCAGCGTATGTCGTCGGAGAGATCGTCGAAATCTTGTACCGACCAGACAATCCTGCATCGGCAATGATCAACACGTTTACCGATCGATGGTTGTTTCCGCTTGCGTTCGGTGTTGGCGGTAGTTTGTTTGTCGTTTTGGGCCGGTTTTTTCCGCAGTTGCTCACTCTGATGACTGGGAAACAGGTACTAAAACATAGATCTGATTGCAAGCACTTTGCCAAAAAGGCGGCCCAATCAGGCGTGTGGAGCGAGTCTTTTGGGGCAATTTGAATGTCGCTTCGCCCGTACACGTGCGGATTCATTTGGGAGTTCACTGCCGAAGCGAGAAGGGGTTACAATACGATGCAGACTGACTGGATTGTTGAGTTTACGCACTTTCAGTTTGGCCTGAGAGACACAGCGGATGTCTCAGGTTCAAGTCTGACAGATGAGCAAATCGCCAACCAAGCGGCGGTCAACGAGGATCTCACGGGGATCACTGTCTTCTCACCGCGATACAGCCGGTTTCTCCGACTCCAGATCGAAGTGACCGATCGTCGACCGTCCATGGACTTTGGCGAATGGGACC
>JAQGHT010000047.1 GCA_028291565.1 Planctomycetaceae bacterium
CTATCTCCTGATTCCGGTTGATTGGTTGGTCTATTCGTACAACGTCCACAGAATCCTTGCCGGAGATCCCGCGCCAGTCGTGCAAATCACAGAACATGCTATCAGTCCCGAAGGGCTTCTGACGCTACCACCACTGATGCAATCTTCCGAACCCGTCATCCGTGACGGGATTGAAAGTTTATTGGCGGAAAAAGCCCTGGATGAACCGCAGAGTCCGAATCAAAAGCCAGGTTGGACGAGTTTTCAACTCGTACATGAACAGCTGACGCGCCGGCTGGCGCCATTTGTTCCCGAAGAGACGCAGCCCGATTCGAAACTGCGGCGACAAGCGGCATGGCAGCGTTTGCGCGTCTATGCCTATCAATGGTATTAGTATGCATCGAGTTGGCAACGGAATGGTAAGGTCTCTACTCACTGCGTGTTGAACGCATATTCTTCATACTGAATGTTGTGTCGTGACAGGCTTAAGAAAGAATGAGATTGGGCAGGTAACCGTACTTATTTTCGTCGTCGTGTTGCGCGGCATCTAAGCAGAAAAACACGCGACTTACAGCATAGTATACACCTCTATGCGACTTGAACGTTTCGTTTTGCAAACACGATTCGAGCGCTCACATGTGCCCCAGGAGTCGGGAGCTGGCTAAAAAAATTAACCAGCCGCTTGCGTGCACTTGTAAATTTGATCTCGCGATAGTAATCTTTCGTCGTTCACGCTTGTGCCACGAATTTCAATTCGTCATTGGCCGCTGAGAATTTTTCGGTTCAGTTCGTTCGCAGACAGTAGCTATCGCTGAGCAGTATTCTTCCAGTCGGTTCGCCCGTAGCCATGGATCACCCATGCTGGCCGAACGTCTGTTGATGTTTCGTAAGTGCTTAATTGCCAAGTATTTCGCCTCGCCAACATTTTCGGAGCGCGCTCATGTTGCTGAATTGGCTTGCCGGTATCCGTCGTCAGTTGGAGTGTGTCACACGTCTGTCGAAGAACGTCTCTCGTGGGCATCGCGCCAGGCGACCACGAGTCGCGGCAGAGATTGAGGTTATGGAACAGCGGTATATGCTGAGTGCCGTTGCGGTGAATGACAGCTATCAAGTTCAGGCGGGATCGATGATGTCACCGGCCTCCCCGGTTGTGCTGAACGTCCTGTCCAACGACACGACCGGGAACGGGCCGTTGACAATCGTCTCTGTCCAGATGCCAAGTTATGGATCGATCTCGATTCAACACGATCCAATGGCAGCAATGTACGCGATGTATGGAATGACTCCGGCGCCCGACACGCTCATGTTCACGCCTCCCAGCAATTTTAGTGGTATTGCGACTTTGAATTATACCGTCGCGGATGCCACGGGGGCTCAGTCGACGGCTACTGTCACACTGACCGTGACCAGTGCTCTGCAGGTGACCGGCCTGACGAATAACTCTGGCAGTAGCTCGGGTGGTACGAACGTGACGATCACCGGATCTGGATTCAATCAAGCAACTCAGGTCCTGTTCGGCGATACGCCAGCGACATCATTCAAGATCAATTCCGATTCGTCGATTTCCGCGATGTCGCCGCCCCATTTGGCCGGAAGTGTCAATGTGCAGGTGGTGACATCGACCGGGAATTCCGGAATGTGCATGTTCGGCCAGTTTAGCTATGTCGCTCCGCCTCCTCCCGTCGTCGCGCCCACCGTGACTCAAGTCTCACCGGGAACCGAAAACGCTGCGGGCGGTGATACAATCATGATTACCGGTACGGGATTCACGAATGTGATGTCGGTCATGTTCGGCGGCACGCCTGCTTCCGGTTTCATGGTGATGTCGGACACCACGATCATGACAACGGCTCCGGCTCATAGTTCCGGCCCGGTCGACGTGCAAATCATGACCATGACGGGAACTTCGCTAGCGAATTTGTCCGACGTGTTGCATTATACGACGCTGCCACAACAGCCTCCCGTGGTTTACTCCTTGATGACCACTAGTGGTTCAACGGCTGGCGGAACTACTGTCGCAATTCAGGGCTCGAACTTCACAGATGCCACGACGGTCTGGTTCGGAGACCAGCAGGCGACATCGTTTGTGGTGACTTCGTCGACTTCAATCACTGCGGTCGCTCCCGCCCATACGGCAGGCAACGTCAATGTGCAGGTGGTGACACCGGCTGGCACCTCGTCGGTCAATTCGTCTGATGTGTTATTGTATACAGAGGCATCCGGTAGTGGATCGGGTTCGGGCTCTGGGGCGGGGAGCGGATCTTCCAGTGGAAGTAGTTCGGGATCCGGTAGCGGTTCAGGATCCGGGTCAGGCAGCAGTAGTGGTTCGGGTGCAGAATCCGGTTCGGGGAGTGGTTCTTCAAGTGGAAGTGGATCGGGGTCAAGTAGCGGATCGGCCTCAGGAAGCGGCAGCAGTAGTGGTTCTGGAGCGGGATCAGGCTCTGGTTCAGGTAGTGGTTCTTCGAGTGGAAGTGGATCGGGGTCCAGCAGCGGTTCGGGATCCGGTTCCGGAAGTGGTAGTGGATCTGGTTCGGGGAGCAGTTCTGGATCCGGGTCAGGTAGCGGAAGTGGTTCGGGATCTGGCTCCGGTTCGGGGATCGGCCCCATCTTGGCTGGGTTCCTTGCGACATTGGCTTCGGATGTGAATAGCTTTGATCAGTCCCTCGCGTCGAATCAGACGAATGCCGATTCGGCTGACCAGACGGCCGAGAACACATTTAATACCGCAGAGGCTGGGGCGGTCACTACTGAGCATAGTTCTGACCAGTCGGCAGATGCGGCGCTGGTATTGGCGATTACCGGTGCGAATAATACAGAGAATGGAGCGGACCAGACTGCGGTCAACACCTTCACGACCGGCCAGTCTTCGGCGTCAGCTTTGAAACTCTCCTCAGATGCCACTGCGACGAACTTGTTGAATGGTGCTGTTCAAAATGCTGAAAGCACACAAAGCTCCGCCGACCTCACATCGTCGAATCAACTGCAGAGTGCGAAAGACGCGGCAACACAAACAAAGCAAAACGCCGATCAGGCGGCATATGCTGCAATGAGCGCGACGGTGGGGCCCGCAGTGCAAACGTACAATTCCGCGGTGCAGGCTGCCAATGACGCTTACAATGCGGCGATGTCCGCTTACTCGCAGCAGATGATGAATGCGATGATGAATGGTGGAACGATGCCGACGATTCCGACGGCACCTCCGTTCGATCCGAATTCCAATGCGACCTATGTGTCCGCGATACAGACCGCCCAGGCGACTTTTTTGACGGCTCAATCCGCCGCCGAGACACAATATCAAACTGACTTTACGACAGCGCAGACAACATTAAATGTTGGAACGACGGCCCTCGGGGCGACGCGCCAAAGCACCGTCACTTCAGATGCCGCGACGTATACTGCCGCAGTGGCCGCGGCTCAGGCGACTTACGCGTCGGCGACTGCTGCCAGTGCTGCTGCATATACTGCCGCGGCAACGGCCGCGAAGACCGCAGTCAATACGGCGGCGCAATCCGCAGCAGGCACTGCGACGACCGCGGCGAATTCCGCGATCGCTACATACAACGGTCTCGTTGTTTCAGATCAGGGCACCTTTGACCTTGCGGCCGATACGGCTAATTCAACATTACAGGGGGCGCTGGCAAGTGATCTGGCCACTTATCTGGCCGCAGCCACCGGAGCGCAGCATGCCTATCTGATGGCCTCTGTAACCGCCGCTGATTCCTCAGCAATCGTCGGTGCGATGGTCAGTTACCAGAATGCTCTCGCAAATGCTGCGACGGCTCAGAAATCGGCTGATATGGCCGCCAATGACGCAGATGTTCATTCCCTGGTCGAAGCCGCAGCAGATGAAGAGAAGTCTGACGCAACCGCCAAAGATGCCGAGGAAAAAGCATTTGATGCGGAAGACGAACAGCAGATCGAAAGCACGGCAGCCGCAATGGCCACATATTTTAAGGCTCTTGATGCCGCTACCGCGACGAAGGCACTGGCCGACGCCGCTGCTGCCGCGACGGAAGCTAAAGCGGAGGACGCGGCCGGTGCTGCTGAAATGCAAGCTGACGCGGCGGCGGGCGATGCCTATGCGCATGGCGCGGCTGCTCTGCAGGCCGCTTACGATCAGGCGGTTGAACACGCTGAAGCCAGCCGTACTGCCAGTCAACAGAACGCTTCCGCTGCGGAGACCACCGCGACTTCAAATGCATATTCACAGGCGATGACTAGCTGGGCCACCGCATCGGGAGCTCCAGATGCAATTCATCAGGCCGCCCTCAACGCGGCAAGCTCCACGCTCATGGCCGTTGAAATGACTGCCTACGCAACTCAAAGTGCAACGCTGGCGGCCGATGCCGCCCAGTGGGTGGATACGGTCGCGCCGGCGGCAATCACTTATGCAGACGACCTGGCCGATCACGCTCTCACTGCAGTCAACGCCAAGGCGACTGCGTACAAGACTGATGCGGATTCCGAAGCAGACGATGCGAAAACCTATAAAACGACAGTCATTCCCCTGGCACAAGCCGAACTGGATGCCGAAGACGATAATGCGGTCACTTCGGTCGATACCGTGGCTGCCGCGGCAGATACCGATGACGATGCGAAGGCCGATGACGCTGAAGCGGCACTAGACACCGAAGAAGATGCGGAAGTCGCAAAGGTCGAAGCAGAGGCGGATGCCGAAGCAACGAAGGAAGTCGCGGATTTCAACTCGCAAAAGACGTTCATTGCCAACTTAGGGACACTCCTGCAATCAATTGTTGCCGCCGCGCAAGCCGGTGCGAATGCGGCAGGAGTCAATGTGACTCCACCAGGACGCACCTATTTCGTTCCACCGATTATTCTTGTCAATCATCTCGATCCACTTGCCGCCGTCGTTGGGGCGTTGGGCGGAACTGACACGAAAGTCATGGATTGGGGCGGAATGTTGGGTACGTTCCAGATCCCCTTGCCAACTCAAGCCGATATCAACCAGGCGATCGATGACATCACCGCGAAGATTATCCAGGATTTGCAAGCGAATCCGCTACAGGTAGATGCAAATGGACAGCGAGAAAAGATCAATATTGTCGGGCATAGCACCGGGGGCATGATTGCTCAAGAGGTCGGTGTCCGGGTCGGACAATGGCTGCTACAAAACGGCCAGACTGGAGTCGACACGGTCGTGTTGCTTGGTAGTCGCCAGGAATACAATATTGATATCGTTTTTTGGGATGGGATTTTGGAAGCTCTGGTTTCCTGGGCTGGCAGCACCGAACCTACGCCCCCCGGCCAAGAACAAACCGCAATCGGCGCGATCCTCGACAACATTCGAACTGCCGCAAAGGGGAATTTCGATTATAATAGTTGGATTTTCAAAGCGAAGGCCCGGAGCGGTCTGAAAGCTGCAATTGACGATGCACTTTCTAAATTGGGGTGGTTGCCATCGCAATATGACTCGATTGCGGAACTTGAGGCCATTGCGAATCAGTATTTGATCACGGGTATGACTACCAGCAAACCAACCGGCAACGGTGAAATTGTGAAACTGGTCTCATTTTACTGTAAACGAGATCGTCTCTCCTCCGAGATTGATGCAACGGGTTGGGATGGTACCAAGATCGTGAATATCGAAGTGCCCGGTGACTACAATGCCACTTTGCCGTGGGAGCAGAATCCACACCTTTATTATCCCTACATGCTCGGAGTTATGTTGGACCTTCTGAATCAAATACGGTAGCGACCGCGATCCAATTGAACCGGCGCGCCACTTGCGCCGTGGCGATTCTGGAGCAACTGTTGCTTCGGATCGCCGCGGCAATGAGCGTCGTTGAAGGCCTTTTTGGGTAACGGGCGAAGGAATTTCAGCCGTCGACTTCGCAGATCGCCAACATCGCTAGTCCCAGGAAGATTCGTGGGTGACCGGGTTGTCTGTCCCAATCTCAAGTGAGTTTGGATACAGGAACCTCTCGCAACATAGGCTTTCAGGGCTAGTGGAGATGCCGGCAACATTCGCCCCGTTACCGACCGTGAGTGGTGTCGCGGTCCTGGGCTGGTCCTGGAAGTGCGACCTGATGCGCGGGTAAGATGTAACTCGGTGAGGCAATCCGGCGTAGTGATTTTGTGACGTCCACACGGTCGCCAATCATCCGGCACTCAAGCCCTGCTTTCGAGATGTGATCATGAATCGACTATCGCTATTGCTGAGCACCCTCGGAATTGTGTTTTGCGGACCAGTTTCCGGCCAGGTGACGGATGCACGCCTGGCGGGCTTTCTCCAAGGAAGAACTCAGTTGACAGAAAAACTCAGTCAGCGCGAATTGAATCTTTGCCGGGTCTACATCCTTGAGGATGTTCACGATGCGGAGCTGGCTGAATTGGTGCTGAGCGACGCAAAGTCGATCAATGAACTGCAGAGTCTGCGGCGCAAGGGCAAAGTCAGGTCGCATGATCTGGAAACTCTGCGAGCAGAAGTGAAGGGGGGAATAGATCCCAAACGCGCGTTTTTGGAAGAATTGTGCATGAAGCCACCTGGGGTTGGAGGGTGGGATGGACCTGGCATTCTCGCGGGTGACGGGTGGGGGATGACGGCCACTCGCGTCGATGCCCGCGAAGGACACGCCTGGATTTTTCCCAGCGTTCGCCTCGAGTCAGCCTCGAAGCCAATTCTAGACGCCGTTCTGAACACGAATACGAAGTCGAAGAAGAAAGCGATTTGTGTCACGCGAATTGCCCTGTCCGGGCCCTCGCAGGTGACCGATATCAACTATCTCGGACGGAATTTCGATGAACTGGAAGCTTGTTCCTATCAGGCCTCTGCCGGTCGCGCCGTGACGTGGATCAACGACCCATTGGGTGCCGAGTTTGTCCTTCCAACGGGGTTGACAGTCCGCATTCGTTCACCGTTGACGTTCAAGAACTCCCGTGGAACTGCGGCAATTGTTGGTCGACTGCGTCCCTCTTCGGTGCCCAAATCAAATGTTCCCGGTACGGTCCATCCGTACGAGGTTCTCAAGACAGATCGAGACGTTGATTCGTGGTCCGGGTGGTACGAGCCAACTTCGCCCAGCCTTGGTTTTTCAGGTGGTGAGATACGTTTCGAGTCTTTCGAAATGGATCCGATGATGACCGAATCGCCAGCGGTACAAGGGGGGATGACAGGTCTGCGGATGCTCGGCACGTCCACGAATGATCAGACGGCATTTACCTGGCGTTTGGCTGATGGAATGGTCGCCGGGACGAAACGGACTGGCGATCAGTCGAAATTGGGTGTTTTAATGTCGCCGGAAGAACTTGGAGTCTACCAGGAAGTCGATCGTGCTTATCGCGCGTGGGTGATGAATTTCTTGCAGTTTTCCGATAGTCCGCTGTCTGATGCAGAAATAACGCGCAATGTTGGGCTAGCAGCCTCGCTGCGGCGGAATATGTTGCGCATGATTTCCGGTTGCGTGATTGAAGATTTGCCTGTGGTCGCGTTTGTCAGTCCTGTCGATCGCTCGATCAAGATCCGTGACTTTCGGGGAAAAACAAGCAAACTGAATTCGATCGTGATTCCGAAAGGCTGGACATTGCAATCGTATGGATTGCGCAACGTGTCGGGACAACCGGTTCTCATTACGATCGAACGTTCGGAGTCCGCGGCGACTGGCGTCATTCGCGCCTATCGTGGCTCTTCGGGCGCCAAGGATTCACCCTTGACGCTCTATGAGTTTGACGCGAAAAGCAACGCCTGCTGGGGGACAGTGGTCGACGGTAACAAGACAATTTTCGGCGCGGCGACGAATGCCTTTGATTCGGATAGCCTCAAACGGATTGACTCAGTCGAGCTTTGTCTTGAAGACGTTCTGAAATAGTCTGAGCAAGGATTGGCGAACCCTGAAGCGCATGAGTGCTACTTTTCCGCCTGCTTGGTATTCCCAAAGCAGTAAAGCCATTCTTGCCGAACACCATCCACGGCTTGGCCGACTCGCAAAAAAATCTGGCCGCCACAGATCGCGGGGCTGGGAAAGGAATCGGTGCAGATCTTGTTTTCAGCCACCAATTCAAACTTCTCGGGATTCGGGCGGAAGACATACAACGTCCCCAATTCGTTCGCCCAGTAAATGTGCCGATTCGCCAAAACCGGTGATGCGCTGACCGGTCCTTTTAGTCGCATTCTCCACATCTCTTTTCCATCCGTACCGCGCGTGCAGAACATAATGCCATTGTCGGTGAGTGCATACAGATAACCTTCGAAGGCCAGCATGGACTGCTCGTAGCATTTCTGATTGTTTCGCCACAGGACCTGATGGTCGCCGCTGGCTTTGACCGCTACGGTTTCTGCTTTCGGATAACCTCCGCTGGCGAAGACAATGTCACCGTCCCAGACCATCGTTCCACAAGTGGCGAAAGTCGTTCCTGGGACTGACCACAGCTGTTTTCCAGTGCCTGGGTCATAGGCCATTACTTGCTCATGCCCGCTGATCAGCATTTCATCGTGACCCGCCACATTTGTGACGACCGGTGTTGAAAATGAAATCGACTTCGGCCGTGGCGTCTTCCAGACTTGTTCACCCGTCTTACGATCCAAGGCAACCAGAAAGCTGTCGCCGTCATATTCCGCGGCGATGATTACCGAGTTGCGATAAATTAACGGTGACGGCGCGTATCCGTACTCATAACGCCGAGGCCGGAATGGCCCCGCATCATGTTTCCAGACAATCTTGCCATGGAAATCCAATGCGAAAACTTCGATCTTGTCGTGATGATAGAAGGAGGCGAACAGTCGTTCGCCATCCGAGGCAATGGTCGCAGTCGCTTCGGTATTCTTCGCGTGATTGTGCTCTGGGAATCCGCCCTGGCTGACTTCGACTTGCCAGAGCTGTTTGCCGTCGGCGCGATCATAAGCCAGGACCGAGTGAATCTGTTTGGCGGTATCCGCCGTCGTCAAGAAGACACGATTTCCCACGACGGTCGGTGACGAATGTCCGCGTCCAGGTACCGGAACTTTCCAGACAACGTTTTCGGCATTGCTGAACTTCGTCGGCACTGGAGCATTATCCGCGAAGCCATTTCGTGTTGGTCCACGCCACCACGGCCAGTCGGTCTTTGCCGAAAGTTTGGGAAAATCACCAATCCCTTTCTCCTGAGCCGAGACGCTGGCACCGGAAACCAAGACACCGATAACAATGCCGCAGATCTGACAGGCATTCCGAAGCAATTTCAAGTTCACGAGGTTCCTTTCAGTTGGAGTGATTTGGACTTTATACTGTTCGCGGCCATGAATGATTCATTTTCAATACTGATCCCCGCGATCAAACGTCTCATTCTTAACCGTGCGCGGTATAATGTGATGGATTCTACGTGATGGCAACGAAAAATCGAACTCAGCCCTTGTTTTGAACAAAGCGAGAACGCAAAGAGAATGGCAGAACGTTGTGAAGTACAATCACGAAGAATCGATGCCGCGGCGGCTCAACAAGACTTCGAAATTGTTCCCATCATTCTGCCAACCCAGGATTCTGCCCCAAAGTGAAGATTCTGCCCCAATTTGAACCACGAAAACCAGCTTCCTGAACCCTCCCGGTTTGGAGATCGTTCAATGTTTCTGATTCCAATTGAAGCAACCTGTTTTACTTCCGATAATTCAGACATCATGAGCACAGAAACCATCCCTGCCATCGAAGAAGACATAAAGGTCGCCACGGAAGCTCTCGAAACTGGCCGTCCGGCTCCCCCTGATGTCGATGCTCGACTGGATGCCTACGCGGCGGAATTCCGCGAACGGTTCGTCCGGCAGCACGGGTATTTCGATTCCCTGCCCCTTATCCGACACGATCGTGAAGCGAGTCATTGATGCATCAGTCGGCATAAAGACAATCATTCCAGAGCATGACTCTGCGAAGGCGTTGCGGCTTCGCGATGAGTTTCGGAAGGGGATTCATGAACTTTTTGCCCCAGGTCTGTATCTCTTAGAACTCTCGAACATCATCATCTCCGCCCATCGGTCTGGCAAAATCTCGGCCACCGATCTTCCACTTAACTACCTGGAGATCCTCAGGCACCAGCCAGTCATTTCTCCCACGACAGCCTCATTGAAGAGTGCTTTTAGAATCGCATCTCAGATCCGAGTCAGCGTCTACGATGCGATTTATCTTGCATTATTCAGGCACGTAAATTGCCCTCTGATCACTGCGGACGCGAAACTCAAGAACGCCGCTCCAGGATTTTCAATCATCACTCTCGATGACCTATGACGCGAATTGCCCCACGCCCACGCCGCCACGCCGCCGGGTAAGCGTCACCATCGTAGGTAGTTTTACGCGATCAATTGTTTAGGCAATCGCTCGATTCCAGAACGCGGTCCATTGCGATGCTTCACTCCGATAAAGTGCACGCAGATGACAAATCGCGTCT
>JAQGHT010000051.1 GCA_028291565.1 Planctomycetaceae bacterium
AATCGCCAAGGGCGACCTGTCGTCGAAAATCACCGTCGAAGTGAAGGGCGAGATTCTCGCCTTGAAAAACACCGTCAATACGATGGTTGACCAACTGAATGGCTTTGCCTCAGAAGTGACCCGTGTCGCGCGTGAAGTCGGTACCGACGGCAAGCTCGGCGGACAGGCCGTGGTGCCGGGTGTGGCTGGTACCTGGAAGGATCTCACCGACAATGTGAACTTCATGGCGTCTAATCTTACCGGCCAGGTCCGCAACATCGCGGACGTGGCCACGGCGATTGCGAAGGGCGATCTGTCGTCGAAAATCACCGTCGAAGTGAAGGGCGAAATCCTCGCGTTGAAGAACACGCTCAACACAATGGTCGATCAGCTCAATGCTTTCGCGGGTGAGGTCAGCCGCGTGGCCCGCGAAGTCGGCACAGACGGCAAGCTGGGCGGACAGGCCGCTGTCGAAGGTGTGGCCGGAACCTGGAAGGACCTCACAGACAATGTGAATTCGATGGCTTCGAACCTCACGGGTCAGGTCCGTAACATTGCCGAAGTGACGATCGCCGTGGCGAACGGTGACCTCTCGAAAAAGATCACTGTCGAAGTGCAAGGCGAAATCCTCGCGCTGAAAAACACAATCAACACGATGGTTGATCAGTTGCGGTCATTTGCAGCGGAAGTCAGCCGCGTGGCGCGAGAGGTGGGTACCGATGGCAAGCTCGGTGGACAAGCACAAGTGCCTGGCGTCGCGGGTACCTGGAAGGATCTCACCGATAACGTGAACTCCATGGCGTCGAATCTGACAGGCCAGGTCCGCAACATCGCCAATGTGGCGACGGCTATCGCCCGTGGCGACTTGAGCCGCAAGATCACAGTTGACGTGAAGGGTGAAATTCTGCAGCTCAAAGAAACCATGAACACCATGGTTGAGCAGTTGTCCGCATTCGCTTCGGAAGTCACACGCGTGGCACGCGAAGTGGGGACCGAGGGTAAGCTTGGTGGACAGGCACAGGTTTCCGGTGTGGCGGGCACGTGGAAAGATCTCACAGACAACGTCAATTCCATGGCGTCGAATCTGACAGGTCAGGTCCGTAACATTGCTGAAGTCACGATTGCTGTGGCGAACGGGGACCTATCCAAAAAAATCACCGTGGACGTTCGTGGAGAAATCCTGCAGCTCAAAGAAACCATCAACACGATGGTCGAGCAACTCCGCTCGTTTGCTTCAGAAGTCACCCGTGTGGCTCGCGAGGTTGGCACCGAGGGACGTCTTGGCGTGCAGGCGGTCGTGCCTGGGGTGGCGGGCACGTGGAAGGATCTCACTGATTCGGTCAATACGATGGGTGCCAATCTGACGGCGCAGGTACGTAATATCGCGGAAGTCACGACCGCTGTGGCACGTGGCGATCTCAACCGCAAGATCACCGTCGATGTGAAAGGCGAAATTCTGGAGCTGAAGAACACTATCAATACGATGGTCGATCAGTTGAACTCGTTTGCGGGTGAAGTGACGCGCGTGGCTCGCGAAGTCGGCACCGAGGGTAAGCTAGGCGGCCAGGCACAGGTTTCCGGCGTGGGCGGGACTTGGAAAGATCTCACCGATAACGTGAATTTCATGGCCTCTAACCTGACGGAACAAGTCCGAGGTATTGTGAAAGTCGTCACCGCAGTGGCCAACGGCAACTTGAGCCAGCGATTGACCGTACAGGCGAAAGGCGAAGTGGCCGCACTGGCCGACACTATTAACAACATGACTGACACTCTCGCGACGTTCGCCGATCAGGTGACGAACGTGGCCCGCGAGGTGGGCGTGGATGGTCGGCTTGGTGGCCAGGCCAACGTGCCCGGTGCCGCCGGTACCTGGAAGGATCTCACGGGCAACGTGAATTTGCTTGCCGCAAATCTGACCACCCAGGTGCGTGCAATCGCCGAGGTCGCCACCGCCGTCACAAAGGGCGATCTGACGCGCTCGATCCAGGTGGAGACCCGCGGCGAAGTGGCCGAGCTAAAAGACAACATTAACACGATGATTTCCAATCTCCGCGAGACCACGGAAAGTAATCGCGAACAAGATTGGCTAAAGACCAACCTGGCCAAATTCACTGCGATGCTCCAGGGGCAGCGCGAGCTCAATACTGTCGGGCAGATGCTCCTGACCGAGTTAGCACCGTTGGTCAACGCCCATCAGGGGACGATTTACCATCTGGCCAGTATCGCAACCACGATCACCACCGAGTCAACTGACTCCAATAGTGTCGCCGGCTCCCAAGGCGTCACGAGCAGACGCGAACTCCGGCGACTCTCAAGTTACGCGCACAGTGGCGAGGCAGGGCTCGCTGAGACTATCAACCTCGGTGAGGGCCTCGTCGGCCAGTGCGCCATGGAAATGAAACGCATCCTGCTCACGGATGTACCGTCAGAGTTTTTTACCATCACTTCCAGTCTCGGCGCTGCCAGAGAACTCAGCATTATCGTCCTTCCGGTCCTCTTTGAGGGACAGACCAAGGCGGTCATTGAACTCGCCACACTGCAGAATTTCAGCGGTGGTCATCTGGCGTTCTTAGAACTGCTGACCCAGAGTATCGGCGCCGTGTTCAATACTATCGAAGCGACGATGCGTACCGAAGGCCTTCTGACACAGTCGCAGCAGCTCACCGTCGAGTTGCAATCGCGCCAGAGCGAGTTGCAGCAGACGAATGAGGAACTCGGGACCAAGGCACGGCTGTTGGCGGAGCAGAATGCGGAAGTCGAGCGGAAGAATGCCGAAGTCGAGCAGGCGCGCCATGCGCTCGAAGAACAAGCCGCCGAACTGGCGCTGACTTCGAAATACAAATCTGAGTTCTTGGCGAACATGTCGCATGAACTCCGCACGCCGCTCAATTCAATCCTGATCCTCAGCCAGCAACTCGCGGGAAATACGGGAGGCAATCTGACGACAAAACAAGTCGAGTTCTCTCGCAACATTAACTCTTCCGGCTCCGACCTGTTGCATCTGATCAATGATATTCTCGATCTTTCGAAAATCGAATCTGGCACTGTCACCGTCGAAGTCGAAGAAATTACGTTTCCCGGACTACGTGAAACGATTGACCGGAACTTTCGACATGTGGCCGAAACGAAAAACCTGCCGTTCCGCGTGCAATTCGCAGACGATCTGCCCCGTTCAATGGACAGCGATCCGAAACGCTTGCACCAGATCCTCAAGAACCTGCTCTCGAATGCAGTGAAGTTCACTGCGTACGGTCACGTGGAGGTACGAGTTGGTCTGGCCTCGAAGGGCTGGAGCCCCGAGCACTCGGTGCTCAGCAAAGCTCCACAAGTCATTGCCTTCGCCGTGGAAGATACCGGCATCGGTGTGGCGCCCGAAAAGCAACGTCTCATCTTCGAAGCGTTCCAACAGGCCGACGCGGGCACGTCCCGCAAGTATGGTGGCACCGGCCTTGGTCTGGCCATCAGCCGCGAGCTGGCGGTACTACTTGGGGGCGAAATCAAGCTGGCCAGCGTCCATGGACAGGGTAGCACGTTCACGCTCTTTCTGCCGCTGCACTACTCGGGGATTGAAAATACGCGGAACGTCCCTGTTGGGACCAACGAAAGTGAGGGAACCAGGACTCGCGAACTGAAGGTCCTGTCCGACGCACGTGAGATGCAAGTCGAGGATGATCGCGAAAACATCACGGAGGGCAATCCCGTGCTGTTGATCATTGAAGACGATCCCCATTACGCGCGGATTCTGCTGGGCATGGCGCGCGACAAAGGATTCAAGGGCATCGTGACCGGCAAAGGCGGATTGGGACTGTCATTGGCCCGGCAGTTCCGTCCGGCCGCCATCTCGCTCGACATTTTCCTTCCCGATATGCTCGGCTGGACCGTGCTCAACCACCTGAAACTCGATCCAGTCACCCGGCATATTCCTGTGCAAATTATCACAGTCGAGGAAGAAGGCCAGCACGGTCTCGCCCATGGCGCCTTCTCCTACCTCGTCAAGTCGTCGACGACTGTCGGCATGGAAGCGGCGTTCGACCGCATACTGAACTTTACCGCTCCGCGCACGAAGCGGCTGCTGATCGTCGAGGACAATGATATTGAGAGACAGTCGATTATTGAACTGCTGAGCTATCATGATATCGAGACTGTGGCTGTGGCCACCGGTAGCGCGGCTTTGGAAGAAATGCTCAACCGGTCCTTCGACTGCGTGGTGCTCGACCTGCGGCTGCCAGATATGACTGGCTTCGAGTTGCTGGAGAAAGTGCATGAGGAACCAACGCTCGCGGGCGTGCCTGTGGTCGTCTTCACTGGCAAGGAATTGACCGCCGAAGAGCAGAAGAAGCTCAAGTCGATGGCGAAGAGTATTGTCCTCAAAGATGTCCGGTCACCGGAGCGGTTGCTGGACGAGACCGCGCTCTTCCTGCATCGCGTCGTCACCGATTTGCCCCTCGACAAGCAGAGAATGCTCGAAGAACTCCATGGCTCCAGTGAGGTTCTGCGCGGCCGCAAGATTCTGGTGGTCGACGACGATGCTCGTAACATCTTCGCCTTGACCTCCCTGCTGGAGAATCAGGAGATGGACGTAATCAGCGCCACGAATGGCCGTAGCGCGATCAATATCATCAAGACGACTCCCGAGCTGAGCATCGTCTTGATGGACATTATGATGCCCGACATGGATGGCTATGAAACGATGAAGGAAATTCGCCAAACCCCGGAATTCCGTACATTGCCCATTGTCGCGCTGACGGCGAAAGCGATGAAGGGCGACCGGGAGAAATGTCTCGATGCGGGTGCGAGCGACTACATTGCCAAACCCGTTAACACGGATCAGCTGTTGTCCTTAATGCGAGTTTGGCTCTTTCGATAAAGGAGACATTCCCAAGATCGCAACCCTTTCGCGGCATTGTTATCGACTTCCGTGACGGAATCGATAAAAAGGAAGTGAGATCACTGCGACAGCAACAGCCTTCCTCATCCCGCATGGTATCGGCGCGAGGGGAAAATGCGATACCTTGTTGATACTGACGTGTCTCGATACTGATGGCGCAAGCCCGCTTGCGGGAAGCAGAGATAAATGTCAAACAGATAGACCCATTGGATCATCATGAATTCTTCCCGCGCGTCAACCAACGGTACGACCCAGCAGTCGCAAACGCCTGACTGGCCAGCTGTTGTGGCGCCGTTATCAATCGCGAACGACGCGCCGATCAATATTTTGATCGTGGACGATGAGCCCAAAAACCTGACTGTGCTGGAAACAGTGCTCGACGATCCTGGCTACCGTCTGGTGCGGGCGGAATCGGCTGATCAGGCGCTATTGGCGCTCGTCGGAGAGGAATTCGCACTTCTGATTCTGGATGTGCGGATGCCTGGGATGACCGGCTTCGAGCTGGCCAAGATGATCAAGGAGCGCAAGAAAACATCCCGCGTGCCAATCATCTTCCTCACGGCCTATTACAACGAAGATCAGCACGTGCTCGTGGGATATGGGACGGGCGCGGTCGATTATCTCCACAAACCCGTTAATCAAACGATTCTCCGTTCAAAGGTCGCTGTCTTTGCCGAGTTGTACCGTAAGAATCGCGAAAGCACGCTCGCCAACGCAGCCCTGGTCGCCGAAGTCATCGAACGTCGGCGGGCCGAGGAACAACTGCGAGAATTGACCGAAAGCCTGGAACAGCGAGTGACCGAACGGACGGAAACCTTGCGTCACACGCATCAGAAACTTCGCGAGCAGGCGGCGGAATTGTCCGACCTGCATCGCCGCAAAGATGAGTTTTTGGCGATGTTAAGCCACGAGTTGCGCAGCCCGCTCGCGCCGATTGCCAATGCCGTACAACTGTTGGGGCTGGAACGGGCAAGCGAGACCCTCATTCAGCAGCAGGCCCGCGGTATCATTGAGCGGCAGTTGGGACAATTGCGACATCTGGTCGACGACTTGCTCGAAGTTTCCCGTGTCACTTCCGGAAGGGTTCAACTGCGGCAGGAAACAATCGCAATCGGTGCGATTATTGAGCGCGCGGTGGAGACGGTTCGCCCATTGATTCAGCAATGCAGGCATCATCTGAAGATTTTGCTTCCGCCGAATCCGATTTTGCTGCATGCCGATTCGGCCCGGTTGGAGCAGGTGATGGTAAACCTGCTCACCAATGCCGCCAAATATTCCGAGCCAGGAGGTGACATTCAAATCGTCGTGAATGTTGAATGGCGACAGACGAGCGGCGAACTGGGAACAGCCAGTGGAGAACAGAAAGCATCCGCCCATTCCGCACCGTTTCTCACCACGAGCCACGCAGCGCTTGTGATCCCTGAACTCGCTGCGCCGTTTGTTGTGATCCGCGTTTTAGATACGGGGATCGGCATTGCCGCGCCGCTTCTTCCTCGCATCTTCGATCTGTTCACGCAGGCGGAACGGTCGCTGGACCGCTCCCAGGGCGGCTTAGGCGTGGGATTGGCCCTAGTACAACGAATTACTGAACTTCACGGTGGACGGGTGGAGGTCTACAGCACGTTGGGAAAAGGGAGCGAGTTCATTGTCTGTTTACCTCTGCTGAGTGAAGAGCGGCACGGTATCATTGACACGTCCAAGGATTCTACCCCACCTGCTCGAGGACAATTCTCCCCCGCCGCGCCGTTGCGGGTCTTGGTCGTCGATGACAACGCCGATACCGCTTTCACTTTGGGGATGCTTCTGGAAGCGTCGGGGAACGAAGTTCGAACTGCTCACGACGGAGTGGCGGCTTTCCAGGCGACTCTAGAATTCCGACCGGACGTGGCCGTTTTGGACATCGGGCTGCCAGGGCTGAGCGGATACGAGGTTGCAAAGCGGATCCGTCAGGAACGGGATTTTCAAGATATCGTATTGGTTGCGTTAACAGGATATGGCCAAGAAGCGGACCGACAGACTTCCCTGGATGCCGGATTCAATTACCACCTCGTCAAGCCCGCCCGATTAGATCAATTGCAAGAAATTCTCGCGACAGTTTCAAATAAAGGGGAATGACCGGCCCGTATCCGGCAATTGACGGTTCAAATTGGTTCTGTCATCGATTCAACTGCCAGAAACAAAGATAAGAACCACCACGAGGTGGTTCTTATCGAAGGTCCATGTATCAGTGACCAAGCTGAGCGAGTAAGAATAACAGTGCCGTGGGGCTATCCGGATTAAGGAGATTTGCGACATTGTAAAGCAAATTTCCGAGGACCTGGCCGTCGCCAGTTTGAGCAGACAGTTGGGCGTCAATGTTACTCGTCTCGACGTGAACTCCCATCAAATCCACCATGACTGGCGGAGTCGTGCCATCGGCCGAATCAATGATCAAGTTCAGCAATTCGGTGCTGGCATTGGGAGTGCCGGAGATCAGAGTTGGAAGCGACAAAGTCTGGAGCACTGGAGTCAACGCACTCACGGCACCCGATGACACGGTCAAAGACGACGCATTGAGAACACCAATGACTTTCGCCAGCAACCGATCCAACTTCGCGCTCAAGTCCCGGAGTTCGGCTGGCGTCGCATCAAGCGTATTCAGAACCTCTGTCAGCAGGTTGCCCAGTAACAAGCCGTTCCCCGTCTGGGCCGTGGCCGTAACTGTAATCGGGCTGGTATTGAGCATGAGCCCCAGCAAATTCAAATCAATCGCTGGAACGGTCAAGCCGAGAATCTGTCCATCTTTCCATGTGGTGGGCGGAATTACGGCGGATGGAATACCGGGAAGCTGGGCGTTCAAGTCCGACAGGAGTTGGTCAAGACGTGTGTTTATGAAGGCCAAATCAAGGGTCGATGGCAACGGCGGATTGAACAGGTCAGTCAGCGATGTGAGGACGTTGCCAAGAACTTGTCCGTTGCCCGCATGGGCGTTGACGGTCAACGTAATTGGACCAGTATCGACAATCACACCCAACAGATCCAAATGAACCGGTGCAACCTGTACCTGAAGGATTTGAGTCGTTGATTCCGTTGCGGAACTGAAGGTGCCGTCCAGGACCCCCGAGACATTGAGTTCAGATGAGTTCAACAGGTTGATCGTCGATGACAAGACGTTGTTGAGGGCCTGACTGAGCCCATTCGTATTAATCAGTGTGGAGATACCGGTGAGGGCATTTCCGAGCAACTGGCCATTACCCTCCTGGGCAGAAATTGTGACCGTAATGGGACTCGATTGAACCTGCAGGCCCAACAAATCGAGATCGAGTGGAGGAACGGTCACGGTCAGGATTTGAGTTGCAGGGGATGTTACCGCACCAGGGCTACTGGTCGCCGCGCCGAGAGTCCCCGCAACATTAGATCCAGTTGCAAGATCAGTGATCAATGAGATCAAACCCGCTGGACCACCTGGATTGAGGAGATTCGAAACATTGTAAAGCAGATTGCCCAGAATCTTGCCATCACCCGTCTCGGCCAGCAACTGTGCGTTAATGTCGCTGGTCTGGATATGTACTCCCAACAAATCGACTGAAACCGGTGGGGTGACGCCATCACTGGATGCAACGACCAGGTTCAGAATTGTCGTACTCGCTCCGGGGGTTGCGGTCGTCAAATCCGGGAGCGCCAAGGTATGTATCGCACCGGACAATGTTGAAAGCGCATTGGTCGGCAAAGTAATAGTCGAAACATTCAGGACTCCAATAACCTTCGCCAAAAGATTATCGACGTTGGCATTCAAGTCGCTCGTTTGTTGGGGCGTTGCACCGACCGTATTCAGAGCGACAGATAAGATGTTGCCCAACAATAAACCGTCGCCAGTCTGCGCGCTGGCATTCACGGTGATGGGCGTCGTCTTGAGTACCAGACCCGCCAAATCGAGATTGATTGCCGGTACCGTAAGATCAAGGATCTGATGATCCTGAAGCACTGGCGGTGGTACGGTTGCCGCCGGTATCCCAGGAATCTGCGAGTCGAGTTGCGAGAGCAACTGAGTCAACTGCGAATTCACGAACGCCAGATCAAGATGGTCTGGCAATGGGGGATTGAACAAATCGGTCAGTGAGGTGAGGACATTTCCCAGCACCAGTCCATCTCCAGCTTCCGCGCTGATTGAGAGTGTGATGGGGCTGGTATCAACTTGAACTCCCAACAGGTCGAGATGTACGGGGGCGACGGCAAGATTTAACAACGGAGTCGTACTGACTGGGGCCGTAGTAAAAGTCCCAGTTCCAATGCCATCCACTTCCAGTCCGATCGAATTCAACAGATCGACGGTTGTGCCCAGGACATTATTCAATGCGGTATTAATCTGGCTGACATCGACCAGGCCTGAAACATTGGAAAGCAAATTCCCCAACAGCTTGCCGTCCCCTTCGTGTGTGGTGACGGAAGCCGTAATCGGACTTGACTGGATGTGCAGGCCGAGCAGGTCCAGATCGAGTGGTTTTAATGTCAGCGTCAACAGCTGATTGCCGGCGTCAGGATTCGGCGTCGGAAGTGACTGGAAGTTGCCAACAACCGCGACGGTGCCTGTTCCACCAAATTGAAAGACTCCGGCATCCGGAGATCCGGTCGTCGCCGTTTGACGCAGTAGCCAGTCGCCCGTATCAGGCTGGTAGATACCGACGCCATCTGTGCCATCACCGTTCCAATCCCCGACAACAGGCGTTTCGGCGCCTGCCTGCCCGAATTGAAATTGCAAGTCTGCATTTCCGCCGGTTGCCGTCTGACGCAGGCTCCAAGTGTTGCTGATCGGGTCGAACACTCCAATACCGTCGTGATGGTCCCCGTTCCAGTCACCGACTACGGGGAGGGTATTTGCCGTTCCAAACTGGAATGTCGAACTGGCAGGACCACTGGAGGCACCGATGTGCAGGGACCACGTCTGGTTGGAAGGATCGAAAACGCCAATGTCATCGGTGCCGTCACCATTCCAATCACCAACCACGGGGATTGAACCAGGGGTGCCAAACTTAAATACAGTGTCCGGTCCACCCGTATTTGTGCTGTCTCGCAAAGTCCATGTTGTCGTGTTGCGATCAAAGGTTCCGATGTCATCTTTTCCATCGCCGTTCCAATCGCCAACTACGGGGACCTTCGATGGTCCCGATTCGCCAAACTGAAACGTGCCTGCATCGGCGACGCCTGCTGCAGCAACGGAATTCAATGCCCAAAGTCCCGTGAAGTTATTGAATGTCCCAACTCCCGTTGCACTCAGAAGGGTCCTGCACTCAAGTGCCTCAGGGAGATTAACGATTTTCCGGTTCCGCCGCTGTGAAGGGCGCTGCCCCCGTAGCCAAGACCATGCCATATTACACCTTTGATGAAAATGAAATCATTCTGATAGAAAGTTCAACTTGGCGTCGCACACGAAATTCAATCTCAAAGCGGGCACAATTGCCCGCTTTGGGACTGAAAACGTCCACCAAGATGGGTAAAGTTCCGAGATCTCGTCGCGACAGCGACAGGACCTCGGGAGAAATAGCCCGGAATCAACTCATCTGCGTACAATTCACAGCTAATGTCACCTGGGTTCTCAAATCACATTCCCCATTTGCATTAGCTATAAACTGCAGGTGCCCATCCGCAAACGGGCAGATCATACCTGATGTCCGTTATGGCCATGCCCATGGCTGGATGAGGTAGACACCGTCGCATCGATCGTATCACTTGCGGTTGTGCCAGCGGCCGACACTTGAATCTGGACTTTTCGCACTCCGCTGGTGGCACTCGGACGGGTTTGAATGGCAATTCGCTGTAGGACCGCGTCAACATTCGCTTCAGTGGCGTTTGAAGTAAAGTTGATCTGCAAGCTCGCGCCCTTCTTGTTGCCGCTCGTCACTGTGGCGACCTGTGTGCCATCAACGAGAATCTTCTTGCCATGAACCTGCACTGAGCCATGGTTTGAGCTTCCATTTTTGACGACGACCAGACGATCCGACTTAGAGTCGACTCCTGAAACAAAACTCGCCGTGATCTGGGCATTCGCGAAGCTTGTTCCGGCACCGACGCCGGTGAGAGTCGCATTCGGATCGAGTGGAGTGGGACTGCTCGGATTTGAGTTGACCGTAACAGTGGCTGCCAAATCCAGTCCGAACTGTCCTTGATTGCTGTTCGTAACTGTGACAGTGTACATGGCAGCGGTGCTGGTCAGTGAACCGTCCGATGCCGTGAATGTAAATGACGTGGTCCCGACAAAGCCTGCATTGGGAGTGAAGACGAATGTCCCATTCGGGTTCACGGTGACAGTACCGTTTGCCGGCTGAGTGACGGCAGCGAATGTCAGCGTATCACCTTGAGCATCTGTCGCGAGCGACGCCAAGGATCCATTCAGTGCAGTATTCACACTCGTCGTAGCAGTCCCATTGCTCACCGTGGGGGCTGTGTTGCCACTAGCATTGATATTCACGGATACCAAAGCGTCCGGGCTGCTCAGAATTCCGTCACTGGCCTTGAAGCTGAATGTCCCGACCCCCGTAAATCCTGCTGTGGGTGTAAAGGTAAATGATCCGTCGGGATTGATCACAACGGTTCCGTGAGTCGCCGCCGAAGATCCTGCGGAGAATGTCAGCGTGTCGCCGTTGGCGTCGGTTCCGGTTAAAGTTCCAGAAACCGCGGTTCCGACGGTCGTTGTGACCGTTTGGGGTGTGGCCGCAGGGGCGACGTTTACCGAGCCGACATTAATTGTGACAGTGGCATCGTTGCTATTGAGACTTCCGTCGTTCGCCTTATACGAGAAAGTGGCGGCGCCAGTGAAACCGGTCGTCGGAGTGAATGTGAACGATCCATTGGGGTTAATCGTGACGGTCCCATGCGTTGCGGCCGTCGAGCCGGCGGAGAACGTCAGGGCATCACCATTTGCATCTGTGCCCGTCAGAGTCCCGGAAACAGCTGTATTCGAGTTGGTCGACAATGTCACCGCATTGACCACTGGGGCCACATTGGCCGAGCCCACATTAATCGTGACGGTAGCATCGTTGCTATTGAGGCTGCCGTCGTTCGCTTTATACGAGAATGTGGCGGCGCCAGTGAAACCGGTCGTCGGAGTGAATGTGAACGACCCATTGGGGTTAATCGTGACGGTCCCATGTGTTGCGGCAATCGACCCAGCTGAGAACGTCAGGGCATCACTATTTGCATCTGTGCCCGTTAGCGTCCCGGAAACAGCTGTATTCAAGTTGGTCGACAATGTCACCGAATTGACCACTGGGGCCACATTGGCCGAGCCCACATTGATCGTGACCGTAGCATTGTTGCTGTTGAGACTGCCGTCGTTCGCCTTATACGAGAAGGTGGCGGCGCCTGTAAATCCGGTCGTGGGGGTGAATGTGAACGACCCGTTGGAATTGATCGTGACCGTCCCGTGAGTCGCGGCCGTCGACCCGGCCGAGAACGTCAAGGTATCGCCATTCGAATCCGTCCCTGTTAGCGTCCCGGAAACCGCCGTATTCAGATTGGTCGACAAGGTCACCGCATTAACGACCGGGGCCACATTGGCCGAGCCCACATTGATCGTAACGGTAGCGTCATTGCTGTCGAGGTTACCGTCGTTCGCTTTATACGAGAATGTGGCGGCGCCTGTGAAACCGGACGTCGGCGTAAATGTAAACGATCCATTGGGGTTAATTGTAACAGTCCCGTGAGTCGCGGCCGTCGACCCGGCCGCGAATATCAGGGTATCGCCATTCGCATCCGTCCCTGTCAGCGTGCCGGAAATCGCCGTATTCAAGCTCGTGGAGAGCGTCACTGGATTCACGACCGGGGCACTGTTTCCAGCAACATTGAGAGTCACTGTTGCCGCTGCAGAACTCGTTTCATTGTTGGCAGCATCTTTCGCAAAATAGGTGAAGGAATCCGTACCGGTAAATCCAGCTGTCGGTGTATAGCGGAAAGTTCCATTGCTGTTCAGATTCAGCGTTCCGTGCGTGACATTGTTCTGCAAGATCGCTTGACTGATTGTATCGCCATCGGCGTCCGTATCGTTGGCCAGCACCGATGTGTTTTCGTTCAATGTCGTGTTCGCCGTAACGAAATAGCTGTCATTGACGGCGACTGGCAGATTTGCAGTCAACACCACTCGCTCTTCCAAGCCTTCGATTTGAGCGATTCGGACCCGCCGAGCTTTGCGCGCAACGCCGGACTTTATGAGACCGAGTACCCAGTTGTTCCAAGTGAAATTCAACATGTTGTCACTCCCTGAATTCGAAAGAGTTGTTAATCGGAATCGATTGGAAACGGCACTCACTTGAGGCTGGAATTGCCTTCGTGAATGAATTGTGCTGTCCCGCCTGTTCGACATGCCGCCGCGATGCGATTCAGTACGGAATGAGATAACGACGGGACAATATTGCATGCTGCACGGCATGCAAACACTATGCCGATAGTATCAATCACTCTGAGGGGACGGTTACCGGCGGAACGCGGCACGGGCATGTCGACATGCAATTGCAAGTCGTTTGATAAGGCGGGAACCTGAGCGGGCCACAACCATCTTGAACTTCGACGGAATCTCTAAGTGTAGAGGCTCCAACTCATTCACATGGAACAACTTTGGATGCAGTAATGGCGGAGACCGACAACCGATGCCAGAACACTCTTTGCGTTGCCCTGAATTGGTATGAAATCACAAAGTGCGTCAAGGTTGGCGGAATGGAGTGAGAGCTGGGAAACGCCACCAACATCACCTGTTTTGCTCTGTAGTTATAGAGATTTCGCACAATGCCATCTTCGCAGCGACCACCAAGTGCAAAGACCAGAATCCACCGAAATAAGCACAGAGGGGGCAATACTTGCCATTCGACGGGGTGTCACAAAAACAAAGAACCCAGTTTATTAAACTAGGTTCTTTGCCTCCCCTCAAAAGCGAACGATGGCTATCTTACATTTGCCTATTGAGCAGGTACGACAACCGCGCCACCACGGCGAATCATTCGCCGATCCTGACCGGGCGTGATACCGTAGTACTTATAAACTTGGGCACGGTATGCTGGTGTGGTGAAGACAGGATATTGTTTGACCGTGTAGGTGGGGACTTGTTGGAATTTCTGTGAGGTGATCTGAACGGTTGCAACCTGTTGATCTGCATTAAAAGTGGCCGCATCCCACGGAACTGTAACGAGAGAAGCATCGTCTTTCGCTACGATCAAATAATCGACGTTGCCGTGTTCGTCGATCACAATATCGTCGATCGTACCGACGGCAGTGTTCCCTTCGATGTTGACTTTTGAGCCGATAATCTGCTTCGGCCTAAACGACTGGCCAGGCGGGCCAGCGGGCTTGGCGGCGGGGTTTTGTTGTGGGACGGCGTTCGGCTGCGCGGCATCTTGCGCGGAGATGACTCTCCCGCTGACAACTGTTGCGACGGCGAACAACAAGGCGAGGGACAGGATTTTGCGACTTAACAACATGTCTTGACTCCCAAATTTGACAATTGCGGCAGAGTTGGCACGTGCCGTCAGACATTCTGCGGCATGCGTGTCGTGAGCGTGCACTTCGCAAAAATCGCGCCACGACTTCCCACGCGTGGTTCAGAGTTGAGTTTCGCATATCGGAACTTCTCTTCGATTTCGGGGGAATATCACAATTTTGACTTCCTTAATTTCAGTTAATATTGGCGAGCAACGCCTAGCTTGTTCAATAATGCCACATTGTATCGGCATGCTCTGTCCGACCAGTCTGGAAGCTCCGCGAGCGGAATCACGGCTTCAAGACAACTTTGATGCAACCGTCGTGTTTGTCTCGAAATGTTTTGTACGCTGTCGGGGCCTCTTCCAACTTCACGCGATGTGTGATAACGAATGAAGGGTCGATCTGTCCCGCCTGAATCTTCTTCAACAGCGGCTTCATGTATCGCTACAAGTGGGTTTGCCCCGACTTCATCGTCAGGCCTTTGTTCATAAACGCTCCGAACGGCAGCTTATCTGGATAACCGACGTAGGCGCCTGGGACAGAAATCGTGCCTCCTTTGCGGCAAGACATGATTGCTTCTTGCAAGACGTAACCTCGATCACCGCTGAGCGAAACCGCTGATTTCACATTATCCAGGACCGTGCCGAGCGTCCCAGCCGCGTGTGCTTCGCATCCGACTGCATCGATGCAGCGGTCTGGCCCACGTCCACCCGTCATTTCTTGAAGCCGATCATAGACGTTGTGCTGATCGAAGTTGATCGTCTCTGCCCGTCCCTTTTCTTGCGCCATTTTCAATCGTTCCGATACGCGATCGATCGCGATGACTCGTCCCGCTCCTAACATCCATGCACTTTGGATTGCAAACTGGGCAACAGGCCCGCAGCCCCATACAGCCACTGTGTCACCTTGCTCAATACCACAATTTTCAGCAGCCATATAGCCTGTCGGAAAGATGTCTGACAAGAACAAGACCTGCTCGTCGGACAAATCCGTTTCGATTTTCAGCGGACCGACATCGGCAAAGGGGACCCTCAAAAACTCGGCTTGTCCACCGGCGAAGCCACCCAGCATATGAGAGAATCCGAACAAGCCAGCCAGCGAATGTCCCATTGTTTTCCGAGCAATTTCAGCGTTGGGGTTTGAAGTGTCGCAGCATGAGTACAGTTTCTTCTTACAAAAAAAGCACTTTCCGCAGGATATGGTAAACGGCACGACAACCCGATCGCCCCGCTTCAGTTTCTTTACGGCCGAACCGACTTCGACCACAATCCCCATCGGTTCGTGCCCCAGGATATCGCCCTTCTCCATCGTGGGCATACAACCATTGTAGAGATGCAGATCTGATCCACAGATTCCGCTCGCTGTAATCTTCACGATTGCGTCACCAGGGTCTTCGATTTTGGGATCGTCGACTGTGTCCACTCGGACGTCGCCTGTTCCATGCCAGCAAAGCGCTCTCATTGGTTACTCCGTTCCAAAACTCGAAGAGGACGGTGTTTAATACAGGTATTCACATCTGCATTGTTGAAATCGTCATCAATCGAACTGATCCGCCAATCACATCCTCGGAGTCTGCACGCGATTCCAAATCAGGCTACGTAGCAAATGGCACCGCCGAATTGATGACGCCGGTCCAAAGGCAAAAGCCGTGCCCTTCTATGAACGTCTTTGATCGTTGCCCGCGCTTCGGTTTCGTGCAAACCATTTGGCTCGCCAAATGCGTATGATAAGCCCTAGCCTCGAACAGAGCTCTTGTGCCCACCCGGTGTTCATTCGGTTTTTCAAAACAGAGGATGTGCCATTGTGGATTGGCCTTTACGCGGAGTCCGAGGAAAAATGGGAAACCCAGGATGAGCCGCAATGCACGCGAGCAAATCCGTGCTGTCAGTTTGCCGAGCACTTCGGTGGGTTATTTGATTGCGCTTGCAACACAAAGTTCCAAGTAATGCAGTGACACGAACGGGTTTTACGATAAACGCCAATCCAGACAGCGATGATAAATGTCTGTTGATCTCTCGACGATTCTTTAAAGGAGTCCGATCATGCCTCGTGGTGACAAATCAAAATACACTGACAAGCAACAGCGAATGGCCGAGCACATTGAGGATCATTACAAGGAAAGCGGAACGTCGGAGAAGGAGGCCGAACGCCGTGCCTGGGCTACCGTCAATGCGACCGATCATGGGGGCAAGAAAAGCGGTTCGGGACGTGGGAAATCCCGCAATCCCGCGCCGGCGAAAAAGGGTGGGCATGCAGGAGGCAGTGCGGCTGCGGGCCGATCCGCCGCAGAGCGTTCTGCGTCCGCAAAGAAGGGGGCCGCGACGCGAAAACGGAACGCCGCCGCGTCACATTAGACTGAATCAATGGGGTTGCGCACTTCAATTCCGCATTGAAAGCTCGTGTGATGTCAGAACCCAATCGTGATCTCCACGGAAATGCTCCGGACAAATCGAATGTCGTATTGTTGGTCATCGATATGATCAACGACCTCGACTTTCCTGAAGGTCCAGAGCTTTTGCGTTTTGCTCTCCCGGCAGCCCGTCGAATTGCGACTTTGAAACAGCGTGCAAGAGAAGTAAATATTCCCACGATCTTTGTAAACGACAATTTCGGACGATGGCGATCCAACTTCAATACTCAAATCGATCATTGCCTCAAGGAAAACTCACTTGGCAGGCCGTTGGTTCAAGAGCTGCGGCCGCAGGAAGATGATTATTTCGTTCTGAAACCAAAACACTCGGGCTTTTTTTCGACGACGCTTGATACCCTGCTGGATTATCTCGAAGCCAAAATTGTCATCATCACCGGAATTGCGACCAATATTTGCGTTCTGTTTACTGCCAATGATGCATATATGCGAGACTTTCAGATCTTCGTACCTCATGACTGTGTTGCCGCGAACACGGAAGATGAAAACTTGCATGCACTAGATCAAATGCATCGTAGATTGAAAGCGGATATCCTCCCCTCAACCGAGTTGTCTCTAACTCAATTGAGCACTGAAATCAATTGCCGGCCGCGGATTCAAGAGTCGCAATATTGATGGCAAACGCCCGTGTAGCAACGCCAATTGCCGGAAGTGTGACATCAATGCCGTTGTTTCTGAATATACTCTTGCCTCGGCAAGGCGCGCCATAGCACCCGCACCGTGTTGGCGTAAAGCCAAAACGTGCGGGTAACTTTGGGGCCTCAACGACGAAGTGAGAAGCCTGCCGGACCGCATCAGAAGTGAAAACGTCTACGATGCGAACCAGGAATCTTTGCTGGTAGCGCCAAACCGCTTCAGAATTGCTCGAGCTTCGTCGCAATGATCACTGGATGCTACCGTCACGACGGTCCGCCCGGCGGCCAGTTCGGATTCATAATGCTGAACATGTTCCCCGGAGATGCCCCACCCCGTCAATGCCCCTGCGATACCCGCCACTGCGGCGCCACCGGCGGCGTTTGATGCCAACACACCGAGTGTCCCGGCGAACAACGCCGGTCCGATGACCGGGATGACCCCCGAAAGAACTCCCCACCCAACTAAGGCTCCAACTCCCGCGCCGGTGATTGCTCCAGTCGTGGCGCCCGTGCCGGCGTTCTCGGCCTCATCGCTTGGTCTCGTCGTTGTTCCGGCAACCTTTTCGTCGCGTGTGACCATCCCAATCTGGCCTGTTGTGAAACCGGCATCGAACAATGCATCAACTGCCTTATCCGCTTGCGCACGACTCGAAAAGACCCCTACGGTGGTTGTACATGTCGCTGTTTGCATTTGTGGCTCCTTTTGAACGGTGACGTCGGAATCGCCCTGGGCCGACGAGATCCAACGGCGAGGCTGAACGGCTCACTGCAAGAACCGCGCCATTCCACCCTTCATATGCCGCTGGACATGAAAGAACCAAATTCCGAAGGACGAGCGGAAACGGATCCGATTCGATCCACCAATGGATCAGATTGATTGTCATCCAGAGCAGTAAAAGAATGCTTTGAACACTCTATGGTTTGGGGAGCGGATTACGTCAATGGGTCTGGTGTGCCCGTACCGGAATTCAAAATGCAGTGCGGAATCCAGTCAGAGTGAACGACGAACAACCAAAGCGAAATGTAGATCTTCGGCCGAATTCGCCAATCGTGACCGGTTGACTTGCGACGCAGTCAGTTGGAACGCAGGATTTGACTGTGAGTGGGATTGGCATGCGATCTGCAAGTGCCAAGCGCTATCTCTCTCAAGAGCACTCTGAACCCTTTCCTAATCACTACTTGCCAGGAACCCAGCGATGTCTCTCGACAGTCTGAACGATCTCTTCATTGACGAACTCCGCGATATTCTCAGTGCTGAAAAGCAATTGGTGAAGGCTCTGCCAAAGATGGCCAAGGCCTCCAGTTCTCCCGAATTGCGACAGGGTTTCGAAAAACATCTCGGCGAGACTGAAATGCATGTGGAACGTTTGAAGCAGGTTTTTGAATTGATCGGCGAAAGCGCCCGGGCCAAGACATGCAAGGCGATGGAAGGCCTTGTCGAAGAAGGTTCCGAGATCATTAAGGAAGATGCCGAATCGGATGTGAAAGACGCCGCGTTGATCGCCGCCGCTCAAAAGGTGGAACACTACGAGATCGCAACTTATGGGACGCTGATTACGTGGGCGCGACTACTTGGACAAGACAAGGCCGTCAAACTTCTTTCACAGACCTTGGCAGAAGAGAAAGCGACCGACGAGACACTGACAGAGCTTGCGGAGGTCACCGTTAACGAAGCTGCGAAATAGGAATCGTGACTTCGTTTTGTTGTGAGCATTCACATTTTTAGACCTGAGTTTTGAAGGACGAATCACATGATTACTATTGCAACATTTCCAGTGCTGGCGGCCGCGGGTTATTCCATGGCGTATCTCCTTGGCGGAGGAGGGATTGTGGGCGCCCTTCTGATTTTCATGGCCGCGAAAGCAGCCGGAAAGTGAGTCTAGGATTCAATCCTCAAGTTGTGGTTGAATACGACCCCATGCTGT
>JAQGHT010000143.1 GCA_028291565.1 Planctomycetaceae bacterium
CCCTTCTGACCCGACGACTGGACAATTCGACGGAGACCCGGATCCCTCGACGTCACCAACCGGCGGCTACAGCAACACGATCGTCGCGACAACAGCCTATGCACTCGTCAAAGGTGTGGATCAATCCGTCGCTCCGCTCGTATCCGGCATCACCTTGAGTGGTCTGTACAGTGACACCTTGACTCCGACTTATCAGTATTACCCGGGCCTGTTCCCACAAAACTCGATCTCCAAGATGTCGAGTGTCACCGACGGACTTTCCAATACGATCGCCATCCTGGAATCGGCTGGCCGTCCGCAAAACTGGCGTAAGGGGAAACAAAACGGGAGTGCTCCAACGACCCGAGTCAATGGCGGCGGATGGGCTCGCCCGGCCAGCGATGTCCTGTTCGCGGGTGAGAAGCCCGATGGGAGCGGCCTGGTTGGAACAACGTCGATTAACGCCACGAACGGTTACGTGGTGTCCGCAGGTTATCCTGACGGAACATACGGCACCGAAGGCACGAGCTCACCCTACGCATTCCATACCGGCGGCGCCACAGTCTTGATGGGTGACGGATCAGTCCGGTTCGTCAGCGAAAACGTCGACTTCAGCACGTTTGTTTCGGCGCTGACACGAGCTAATGGGGAAATTTTGAGTTTGGGCAATTAGTACCCAGTCGCTCTTACAAACAACCAGAGTCACCACTCCGCTGCCTACACTCGCCTGCTTCCTCTGAAATGCATCGCGACTCAAAGTACTAAACAGAAAACGGGGTTGGCTCTCGGACAGCCGGCATCGCGCAGGTTGGTAAAGTTCTCGAGCCGGAAACTGCTGTTTAGTGGTTTCCGGCTCGCTGCATTTTATAGCTGGCATTGTCTTCCGAGTGTAGTGATTATTTTAGGTCCGTTATGAACAAACTGAATCAGCCTGCTGGCATTGAACTAAACAAGTTCATTTCTTTTTCATCATTTCTGGAAGCAGGATTAGCAAATCTGAATTTTCGGAACCGAGCCTGCGACGCCGTCTCTGATGGCGATTTTTGAAATTCCCGATCGGGCATTTGCAAATCTTTCCGACTACCGTGCTTTTGGATTGACATTTCACTCTGTACCGTCGATAATATAATCATTACCAAGTCGGTGATATATAGACTTCTAACACAATGGAGCAAGGCAATGTTCGGGTTTGATGACGACGACGAGACCCTCGGATCGAGAATCACTTCTGAGTCCCAAGTGGAACTCGCGGGACCGCGCGTTGACATCGAACAGTGTTCCAATTCCGCCCTGGCCGCACTGTGCGTGACTTTGACCTTGCTGGTATTTGCATCGGGTTGTGGACGCAGTTCCAAACCCTGGGAAAGGGTTTATGCGGCGTCAGGCAAGGTGAAATTTGCGGGGTATCCGTTGGGCGGCGCCCAGCTGACATTCTTTCCACGCGACAAATCGATTCCCGCAACGGTTCGCCCCACTGCGACGACCGAAATTGACGGTTCCTTCGAACTCGGAACCTACAGTGTCGATGATGGTGCACCGGCGGGCGAATACGACGTCGTGGTGACCTGGAGTCCGCTGGTCAACGCGGGTGACTCCGTGACACCTGGCCCCAATCGGCTGCCCGTGCGATACAGCAGCCCCGAGTCGTCACAGTTGAAAGTGAAAATTGACGCCAACGAGTCCTCAATTCCTGCCTTGGAGCTGGCTCCTTGAATTGACGGGCGTTGACAATATCGTCGCCCTCCGAAGACTCGTCTTTTCGAAAGAGCCCCAGGATGGATCGCGAGCCGGGAGTGCAATGACTGCACTCCCGGCTCGCTTCGTTATTTCAGCTCATTTTTCTCAGCCGCGTAAGAATGGCGTATAATCGCCTCGCGGGGGTTTCATGTTGCAGAGTTGCTGACTTCGATGATACCCTGCAATTCACCCACAGGGATTTTTGAATTCCGGGCACTGCGTTTGCACCCGCAAACCACTGCAACACCGCGCACGGTTCAGAATGAGACGTTTGATCGCGGGGAAAAGTATTGCGAAAGTCTCACTCGACACCGCGAATTGCACAAATTGTTCTGCTTGATTCATGGAGAAATCAGATGCGTTTTCGTTGGATTCTGGTCCTCGCGACCTGCTTCGCCGCAATCATCATGAACACCGCGAGCGCTGAGGATCAGCCATTACTGCTCGGTGATCCCGCTCCGAAGCTAGAAGTACGAGAATTCGTAAAAGGCGAAGCCGTCAAGCAATTCGCCTCCGGAAAAGTTTATGTCGTCGAATTCTGGGCCACCTGGTGTGGCCCGTGTCTCGAAACCATTCCGCACCTGACCGAGCTCCAAAAGAAGAATCCAGAAGTCATTTTTCTGGGTGTCAGTCTGGACGAACAGACCTCTGACGTGACGGCGTTTGTCAAAGAGATGGGTGACAAGATGGATTACCGGGTCGCCATTGACACGCGCACGAAAGACGTCAAAGACGGGTTGATGCACAAGTCCTGGCTCGCCGCGAGTTTGCAGGAGGGTATTCCCGTCGCCTTTATCGTGAACAAAGAGGGTAAGGTGGCTTGGATTGGCCATCCCGGAGAACTGGAAGACCCGTTATCTCAAATTGTCACAGGAAAATGGGACCTGGCCGCCGAAGTCAAGAAATATACCGAGGCGATCGCCGTCAAGAAACAGGCGGCGGCGTTGGAGGCGGAATTTGCCACGACGGTCGAAGCGAAGAAATACAAGCAGGCCCTGGAACTTGTCGAAAAAGCAATTACCGCCAATCCGAGTCTGGAAACGGAATGGGCCGTTGCCAAGTTTTGGACGCTGATTCTTTTGAAACAGAATGAGGAAGCCGCAACGTACGGTAATCACATCGTTGACGAACTGTTTTCGGATCTTCCCGAACAATTGATCATGATTGCTGGATTAGTCGTGCGTCCCGACGAGCATGCTCCATTTGGCGGAGAGCTGGTCAACGGAAAAACGGACGGGACGAACGCGAAGAGCAAATCCACAGAGGCGATCAAAGCGGACGCCAAGGACAAACCCAACAAAGACGCGCAGCGGGATCAGACCGAGGTCAACCCAACACTTGATGCAAAACTGGTGAAACTGGCGATTCGCGCCGCCGAACGCGCAACCGAACAGACATTGGACGCAGACATCACAGTGCGAACGACCTTCGTCGAGATTCTCGCGGCCGCCTATACGGCAGGTGGTGAAAAGGAGAAGGCAACCACTGTGCTCACAGGAGAATTGGAAGCACTGCAAGAACATTCCGCGGTTGTCAAAGCGGCGATTTTGCTGGTCAAGTCCCAATTGAAAGACTTGAACAGTCAAGCGGGAGAACAGAAAACCAAGACAGAGGATGACAAGTCCGAGAAAAGCCAGGTCGATAAAAAGACGGAAAGCGACAAAAAAACATCGGATAAGAAGTCGGATAAGAAGGCAGAAGAATAGTCCCTCTTCGTGGATCTCGTTTTGAGTGACGACCGGTCAATGTCAGGAATCGAACGCCTTTCCGCAACATTCACCAGCGAGGCTGCCTGTGAAACACATTATCTTGTCGGCCCTGTTGATCATGGCCGTGTGCCCGGGATTGCCAGCTTCGGCTTTTGCTCAAGCGGCAGGTGTCACGATTTTCGACGATGACGCCTTGCTCGAACAAATCGCCGAAAAGGGCAAAAAGCTGCTGGATGCCAAGAAGTTGGCGCCGCTGAGCAAATATATAAAGCAGCTTTCTCGCTCGCGCTGTCAGTTGGAACTAGCACCCGCGCGGTCCCGTAAACTGGATGGGCCTGCGGTCTGCGATATCGCTCGGCGAAGCACGTTGGCAGTCGGATTACTGCTGAAGGATCCCGAATCGGGAGAGTGGTATTTTAACGCGGCAACCGGGTTTGTCATCGCGCCCAACGGAGTGATCGCCACGTGTTATCACGTGTTGCACAACGAAGAAGAACATACTCCGCCCAAGAAAGAACACCATAAGAAGGACGGCGAGCAAAAAGCGGATCAGTCAACCGAGGGAAAACGAGATTCAGGCTCGAGCCCGGAATCCAAATTGCCACCACGTACTACGGACCAGGATGTCAACCCGGACGAATCATACCTGCTTGCGGCCGATTTCGAGGGGCATGTCTTTCCAGTACTCGAAGTGCTGGCTGCAGACAAGATCGCAGACACTTGCATCTTGCGGATCCAGGCGACAGGACTTGAACCACTGCCCCTGAACCCGGAGACGCGTCCCGGAGAAACGGTCTACTGCTTCAGCAATCCGAGTGACATGTTTGGCCATTTCTCTCAGGGAATTATCGCACGATTTTTTGTCATCCGTGAAGGCGAGGACACATCGGCCGAACCGGGTATACTCGGCAACACTGGCAAGCCGAACAAGGCTGGCAGGCCAGTCTGTTTTCTTTCGGTGACTTCCGACTATGCGGTTGGCTCGAGCGGAGGCCCAATTCTGGATGACCGAGGCAATGTGGTGGGACAAGTTCAGTCCACCAGCTCCATTTTCGCGGATGCCGAAGCTGACGATCCCAAGCATCCTCAAATGGTCGTGAAAGCCGCTTTAGCTGTCCGCGAGATTCTGGCTTTGATTGAACCGCCGAAGCCAAAAATGCTGGTTATCAATGGGGGCACGGGGGTCGAACCCATCTCGACACGCATACCACCAGCAGGGATCACGGTCACGACGGTTGCGGCGACAGGGGAAGTCGGCCAGGGGTCTGCCGCCGACAAGCCAGTTCAACTCACTCGGATCGCGCTGCATTTGAAACAGATTCAAGATGACTATGAATCTGAGTCCGCAAAGCTGCTCACGCAAATCGAATCGGCGAGAATGGAAGAACATCTGGCCGAATTGAATGGGCGTGTCGCGCTGCTGATCGCACGAACTGAAAAACGCTGCCTGCGACTTGTGAATGCTGCTCCGAGCGATCCCGCAGTCCTGCCGGCTCTGGAATATCTTGTCTTACATTCTGAACAGTATCAGCGACGAGCATTGGACTTGATTTTCCAGCATCATGCCGGTTCCCCAGAGATCGGCAAAACCTGTGTCTATTTTATGGATGATCAACGCGGTCCTCACATTCCGCTCGTTCAAATTGAGAAGCTCACGCGCGCGGTGATTAAACAGAATTGTCATCATGAAGCCGTTGGACTGGCGACATTGACCCTGGCTGAAGTGCTGAGATTTCAGGCGCGGACCGCGGATTCAAGTTCAGAAAGCGCGGCACAACGGATTCACGAAACACAGAAACTTCTCGTTCGAGTGGTCCAGCATTTCTCCAAAGTCCGAATTCCATCTAGTTCCAAACGTTCTGAAAACTTGGCGATGTCGAGTGATTTCGCGGGCCCCACCGCGGAAACGGAACTCAAATTGTTACACGAAATGACTCGCCTGGACATTGAGCACCAGCTCAAGGGCAAGTTCTTTTTTGACCGCAGCCGGTAACGCCGAGAGAAATTTCTGTAGCCTATCTCGCCAGAGATGGGGTCGGTTTTCACCCTTTTGTTCCGATGCCCGAGTTGGTCGTTCAGGTGAGAAAGGCGGAAATTCAGGTAGAGCGGTTTAAACTTGCACTTGCCTGTTTTTCTCCCCTCGCCTCGGTACTCCGGAGATCGTCCAGCTTTGGAATTATTGTCTGGTAAGGCTTTGTGGCAACGTAATAGCCGGGCTTACGATTCGAAGTTGTTTTTGATTTCTACCCCGAAGGGGTAAGGAACAAAAATTGCGACTTTTCAAAAGCGATGACCTTACCTTGAGATAAAGCTCTCGTGATAAACTGTCACCTTGCAAAACCTTCAAAGCTGGACGATCTCCGGAGTACCAGGACGTGGAAAAACTAAACGTTCGAACACATCCACCGGCACTCCCAAGGTTAAACCGCTATCGCCTCAAACAACTTCGTGCTGAAATAGCGTTCCGCGCGATCGCAGAGCAAGGTCGCGACGCGACGCTCGGGCCCCAGTTCCCGTGCCAGCTGTATCGCGGCACACAGGTTGGCGCCGGATGAGGTACCGACCAACAGGCCAAATTCACGGTGCAGGCGCTTGGTCATCGCCATGGCATCGGCACTCGTCACTTTCACTTCCCCATCGAGCGGCGCGTTTCGTAGCAGTGGCGGAATAAAACCATCCGCAACCCCTTCGATCATGTGACAGCAGGGACATTCTCCTGCCAGCAACGCCGCCTCGGCGGGCTCCATGGCCATGATTCGGGCGTGGGGATATCGAGTCTTAATCGCCTTACCGACCCCCGCCAATGTGCCACCAGTTCCGAAACCCGTCACAAACGCGTCAATCGGGCCAGGCACCTGCCGGATCAATTCCTGCCCCGTCCCATGCTCGTGATCTTCCACATTCAATTCGTTCTCAAACTGCCGCGGCAGGAAATAGCGGCTGTCCTTCGCAGCCATCTCTCGTGACATGTCGATCCCAGTCTGATAGCGTCCTTCGCTTTCGAACAGAATCAGCTCGGCCCCCAACTGTTTGATCAGCAGCCGTCGCTCCTGACTGGCACCCTGTGACATCAAAATGGCGACGCGATAGCCCATTGCCGCCCCCAACATCGACAGGGCGATGCCCGTATTGCCGCTGGTACATTCCAGGATGATGGAATCCGGCCGCAGCAGTCCACGTTGCTCGGCATCCACCAGCACGGTCTTGGCCAAACGATCTTTAATGCTGCCGCTGGCGTTGAGAAACTCACACTTCGCATAGATCGTGATGCCTTCTTGCTCAAAGACAAGAGGCACAACCGGAGTATTTCCGATCAGCGACAAGACAGCTGCAGCGCGGGGACGTTTCGGTTGATAATTGTCGCTGGGGATCATAATCCTAAATCCTGTTTTGCTTCGGTAAAAGCGCTCACCGCGAACTGCAAATCGTCGAGAGAATGCGCGGCAGAAATCTGGGTCCGGATGCGGGCTTTGCCGTTTGGCAAGACTGTGAATGAGAACCCGATAACATAGACGCCCTTGGTCAGCATCGTGTCGGCAAATCGAGTCGCCAATGCCGCATCCCCTAACATGATCGGAGCGATCGGATGAGTTCCTGGGAGAATATTGAACCCGCGCGAGCTCATCGCTTCTCGGAAGTATTGGGTATAGGTTGCCAGCTTGTCGCGGAGTGTTGTGGACGCCGACAGGAGTTCCAGGACCTTCAGCGAGGCACCGGCAATGCTGGGTGCCAGCGTGTTGGAAAAGAGATAGGGTCGCGAACGTTGACGCAGCAACTCCACGATCTCCCGCCGCCCGCTGGTATAGCCGCCGCTGGCCCCACCTAAAGCTTTCCCCAGCGTCCCGGTGATGATGTCGATTCGTCCGGTAACCCCGTGCAACTCAGGCGTTCCGCGTCCGGTCCGGCCCATGAAACCGACCGCATGCGAATCATCGACCATGACCTGGGCATCAAATTCATCCGCCAGTTCGCAGATGGCCGGCAAATTGGCGATGTAGCCATCCATGGAAAACACCCCATCAGTGGCGATCAACTTGAAACGCGCCTTCGCAGCCACGGCCTCTTCCAGTTTGGCTCGCAGATCGGCCATATCGTTATTGCGATAGCGAAATCGCTGTGCTTTACATAACCGGATCCCGTCAATGATACTGGCGTGATTCAACTCATCCGAAATGATCGCGTCTTCTGGACCGAGCAACGTTTCAAACAGTCCGCCGTTCGCATCAAAGCACGAACTATACAGAATCGTGTCGTCCGTCCCCAGAAACTGGCTGAGCTTGCCTTCCAGATCTTTGTGCAGTGTCTGAGTACCGCAAATGAAACGGACTGACGACAGCCCATATCCCCAACGATCGAGCGCCGCGTGAGCCGCCTGAATGACTTCGGGATGTTCAGCCAATCCGAGATAGTTATTGGCACACATGTTCAAGACACGCCGGCCATCGCCAACTTCGATATACGCATCTTGCGGAGTCGTAATCACTCGCTCACGCTTGTAAGTTCCCGCCGCGCGGATGTCGTCCAAAGTTTTCAGGATATGCTGTTGGAATTTGTCTGACATGAACCGGTCCTTGAACTAAAACTTGTGGTACTTTTCGTCAGTCTTATGGCGACCGCGAGGCGTATGCCCGCGCATTCCTGGGGTGACACCAGCCAAACAACCAGTAGGACAGGTTTTCAACCTGTCCGTTTTCTCTTGACGGACAGGTTGAAAACCTGTCCTACTTCAACTCCGTTCCGAACGACGAAAAGATCACGGACGGACGACATTCGACCGCGTCTGCTGAAACACGACCCGATACTTTCGATCGGGATCACATTTTCGGGGATTGGGAATCAAAATAAAGTCATCCGTGACAACCGGATTCAAGTCGGCTCCTTCGACAATTTTCACTGTACCGATTCTCCTGGGAAGATATTGCAAAATCGGACGCCCGCCGCGTTCTGAACCATTAATGCTGATCGGATCAAATGTTTTGGTTCCGCGGTTGGGATGTATCTCGAACGTCCATTCGCCCTCTTTTTCAGTCAGCTTTTGATCCCA
>JAQGHT010000188.1 GCA_028291565.1 Planctomycetaceae bacterium
ATCTCGATTGAAGAGATGCCCCCAATCGGCATTACGTCCGGTCTTGCGCGATTCAGCGACGGCCGGCTGTCCAGGGTCGCCATTAAGCCAATCTTCCACAACATAATGATAAAACTGCTTACTCCACAGCAATCCAGCTTCGGCCTGGCGGACGACTCGCTGTTCGTCTGTTGTCAATTCGGTGTGACGCGACTGGAAATAGACCTCGGCTTCGTCCACACGCATCGAGAAAACTTGATCGAACTCTGGACCAAACGGCGTTGTGGGAACTTCATGTGCGGACCACAGACGCATCCTGAGTACGACCTCGCCGCCGGGCGGCACATCCAATTGAAAGTGGGGAGCGGCCTTAGTGCCAACCAGATTCGCGTTCACTGCGCGCGTCTGGCCGTTCACCACATATTGATGAAACCCATCTTTTTGAAATGGTGACGCGCTTTGAGCGGCGAAAACCCGCTCATAGTTGGTTTCATTCTCCGTCACGAGCCAGCGCGGCGGCGGATCTTGCAACACTGTGTCCGCTGCAAAATAAAAGGCTCCCAGCGTCGCGTGGTAACACTTCAAGGGCTTGCCGGCCTCGCCCACGATGCGAGGCTTAGTCCAGCAACCTTCGTGGGTGCATCCCCAAGACCACGTGTTACGGAACCACACGGTAGGCAAAACGTGCAACTTAGCAGACTCGGGCCCCCGATTGGCGACCGTCAGGCGAATCAGAATGTCGTTCGGCGAGTTCTTGGCATATTCCGCGAACAGATCGAAATACCTGCTGTCATTAAAAACTCCGGTGTCCCGGAGTTCGAATTCGGGCAATTCCCGTCCGCGTGATCGATTCTCGGAAACCAGGTAGTCGTAGGGAAACTCGCCGTGCGGATACTTATAGAGCGCCTTGAGATAGGAATGTGTTGGTGTCGAATCGAGATAGAAGTATTCTTCTTTGACGTCTTCCCCATGATTGCCTTCCGGGCCGGTCAGTCCGAAGAGCCGTTCCTTCAAGATCGGATCGCGTTCATTCCAGAAAGCCCAGGCGAAACACAGGCGGCATTCGCGATCCGTGATGCCCATCAAGCCGTCTTCGCCCCAACGGTAGGCACGACTGCGGGAATGATCATGTGGAAAGTAGTCCCAGCACGTCCCATTCGGCGAATAGTCCTCACGGACAGTCCCCCATTGTCGCTCGGACAAATAAGGCCCCCAGCGTTTCCAGTTTCCATTCGGATCACGAGCGGAATCCGCGGCCAATCGATGTAGTTCCGCAGAAGCTAAGGCAGTTTCTGGCATTTTTCGATTTCGTATGACGTGAGCGCTATGGATTGCGAAATGCCGTTCAATTCAGGCATTGTGCTCTGATTGACGTTGAAAAACGAGCGCGTGGACACAATTTCGCCTTTCCGATGGGAATTCCCCATTTATACCGCACACTGTTAAGAAAGTGACGTTTGATCGCGGGGATAAGTATGGAAAAAGACTCATTCGTGGTCGCGAACAGGATAAATGGTTCGCAATCAATTCTGGAAAAAGCCGCTACCCCACACTAAAATCCCGACGCGGGTTCACCAACCGCGTCGTTTCGTTCTCGCAGCAGGATCGCAGGAAAAATCATGGCTGAGTCTCATTGGGTATTAACTGACGTCCCGAACAATGTCTATGTGCCGGAGTTTTTGCTCTCGCCCCGCATGCCCGATAAATTTACTGATGCGGCGAAGTGGTTCCCCGGAAATATCGATTGGTCGGTCAGCAAGCGGACGCTCCGAGGTGGGTTGTCTGACGGTGTTGACGTCATTGACGTTCACAATGGCAAGCTGCAGTTCAGCTTGCTTCCCACCCGCGGCATGGGATTGTGGCAAGGAAATTACTCCGGCTTGTTTCTCGGCTGGAAATCGCCCGTTGAAATGCCAGTCCACCCTGGATTCGTGGACCTCTCTTCCCGCGGGGGACTGGGCTGGCTGACCGGCTACAACGAGTGGATGTCTCGTTGTGGTCTGGAATCGAACGGCGCGCCAGGGATGGATATCATCCCCAATAACCAGGGAGAGCCGACCTCCACACCGCTGACGCTGCACGGCAGAATTTCCAATACGCCCGCTCATTTTGTCGAGGTCAGTGTGACACCCGGCCCGGCCGGGAAGTTGAGCGTCACCGGAATCATTGACGAAACGATGATGTTTGGGCCCCATTTCCGGCTGAAATCGACGACAGAAACCGTTCCAGGTTCGAATTCGTTGACTTTGATCGACGAAGTGACGAATTTGCGAGGTCAGCCGGCCGAACTGGAATTGTTGTATCACACCAACTTTGGTGGCCCCTTCCTGGAGCAGGATTCGAAATTGGTCGCCCCGATCCTGGAAGTGTCGCCTCGGGATGCTCGGGCTGTCGAGGACCTGGCGACCTGGGATTCGTACCGCGGTCCGACCGCAGGGTATGTTGAACAATGCTATTTCTTCGATTTGGCCGCAAAGAAATCAGGCGATACCGTCGTGATGCTCAAGAATGGCCACGGCGATAAAGCGGTCAGTCTGCGATTCAACAAGCAGCAACTTCCATGCTTCACGCAATGGAAGAACACGTCGGCAGAGGCCGACGGATACGTCACAGGATTGGAACCGGCGACGAACTATCCCAACCTGAAGACATACGAACGCAAGCAGGGTCGAGTCGTCGTTTTGCAGCCCGGCCAAACCTACACAGCACGGATGGAAATTCACGTCCACAACACGGCTGATCAGATTGCAACCGTTGAGGAAGAGATTCGCGAAATCCAATCCACGCAGTCGAAATGCGTCCATTCCGGGCCACAGGCGAAGTTCTCGCCGGTGTAATTGGCATGCTGACTTGAACGGTCATCGGTCGGATCCGACTGATCTTTGGCACCAGGCGATTCGAGAACCAGGGGCATTTCAGGACTGTCAACGAATGGTCCTGGGATCCTTCCGGTGATTCTTCCTGCCACACACCGCCGCAAGTCATCACCTACACATACTTTATGTCCTCCGAGAAAAACATTTTCAAAAACCAACCGACTTTTCTCTTCCGCAGCGTTGACGTTCCAGCCGAAAACTGTATTATTCCCTTATCGCTGCAACGCAACACACACAGCCGCAAC
>JAQGHT010000204.1 GCA_028291565.1 Planctomycetaceae bacterium
TCGTGGCAGATCACCAGATGTATTTAAAGAAACTCCAGAAGTTTGCTCCCGAAGCAACTCAGGAAGGGTGCCTGGACGCCAGCAAGGAAGAGGCAAAAACCGAAGATCGTAAACCAGTCCAACAAGCTGACGCGACTGACGATGCAACTACCGAGAAGACGATCGAGCAAACCGCTGGCAAGCGAGACACTGACACCACTCGCGGCAAATTCGCGCAAGCCCAAATCGAGCGAGAATTGGCTCAACAATGCTTGATGTCGAGCAAAGCGGTACTGGAAGAAAAGTCAGGCCCGGAATTCGATAAGTGTTTCGTGGGTCAGCAAATCGCTAAGCACATGGGAATGCGTGACAAGCTGATTGTTTATCAGCGCCATGCCTCCGCTGAACTCTCTGAAGTCTTTGCGGCCGGTCAGAAAAAGACCGAGGAGCATTTGGCAATGGCGAAAGACCTGATGAAATCGCTTGAACAAGCCTCATCGAGCGCCAAGTAAGTCGCTCACATGGACGTTTGAATCTCAAGCGTGATAGTGAGAGTAAGTTTTCAACGGATTATTTCTAACGTGTCAACTTTGGGTGTTCCAGTACTTTTGCCGGTTTAGTCAGGGAATTTGCTGTTTCTTGCACCCCAGTGAGACCGTTCAAGTTGCTAGTGGGATCATTGACGAGACTACCTTTGCGACAGGATCACAAATCGCGTGCTCTAGCTATTTCGTCCTCGCTGCTGGCATGACGCCAGGGCGAGGTCATTTCATTCGCGGTGCCCATATATTAGTGACACACTCTTATACTTAACGATCGCATTTTGCGAGATTTTCAACCAACACCTTGTTGCAATTTGGCAGCCCACAGACCGGCCGCCCCGCCGAAAAATCAAGCTGAAAGATTGTAAGTACATAGCAATCTTGAAACCTGGTTAAAAAAAGATCGTTTCCAGATGAATCTCAATTCCGGCATCCCAATTGCATAAGGTACTCGTGTCGGCTGTGAGCGCACTTTCTTTCGATTTTCCAGGAAAAACATGATGAAGATTAATTCTCTCCAGGATTTGCTGGCTGATCAGTTGCAGGACATCTACAGCGCTGAGACTCAATTGGTTCAAGCGTTGCCCAAAATGGCAAAGGCTGCCCGCGCCGCAGAGTTGAAGCGGGCGTTCGAGGATCATCTGGAAGAGACAAAGGAGCATGTCAATCGACTCACTAAGATCTTTGAGCGGCTGGGAATCAAAGCCGGAACGAAGCAGTGCAAGGCCATGCAGGGGCTGGTCGCGGAGGGGGATGAGACGATTTCTCAGGACGCCGATCCCGCAATTCACGACGCGGCGCTGATCGCCGCCGCGCAGCGGGTCGAGCACTATGAAATTGCCGCCTATGGATGTGTCCGCACCTATGCAAGTTTGCTGGGAGATGACGAAACGGCCAGCATGCTTGAAGAAACCCTTGAAGAGGAAGAAGACGCTGATGACATGCTGACCGACATCGCGATGAGCGGCTTAAATGAAGCGGCTCTCAATGCGGGCGGTGCCAAGGCAAAAAAGTAAGTCATGTACGATCAGTAGTCAAGAGCCGGGATCGCTAACTGATTCGATACTGCATTGTGAATAGGCGTCAACCAAATCGCGGAAATTGGAACGTCCAAAGTGAGACGCACTGGTCTGACTCTGCGCGACGTTTACCTTGCGAACTTGCCCCAAGTGAAGCCCCCTTCGCTCTTCGGGTAACTCCAGTCGGTGTCTCAAGTGATTCGCTTTATTGTCCGACTGGTAACGGCTCGGTTGTCGCGAGCGGCTTCTTGGCGAAAAAGGCGTCGAAGATGGCTCCGTCAACCGCGAGCAAGTTTGCCTGGAAGCGGTCAATGAATTCGTGCAAGCCTGATTGAATGATGTCGCCCGCTTGAGGAAAGTCGAATTGCGACCCCAATTCCGACAGCATTCGAACGGCGGGAGTGGTGGTTCCGCCTGGCGAACCCGAGATGAACCGCAGTGATTCTTCTGCCCTCGCCAGGCAGGATCGAATCGAGCGAGGAAACTCAGTGTTCAGCATTAGAAATTCAACGACGTCCACGGGCGTGATGCGACCTCGCACTTGCCTGTACATTTCCAGGGCGCTCGCCGATTTCAAGAGGGCCGCCCATTGAATGACATCCAGCGGAGTCCCGACGTCGTGAGACGTCGGCAACAGGATGAAGTATTTGACGTCCAGAATTCGCGAGGTCTTGTCGGCTCGCTCGATGTTGCGTCCCAGCCGTGAAAAATGCCAGGCTTCATTCCGGGACATCACGGATTCTGTCAATCCGACGAACAGGTAGCTACCAAGTTTGACCTGTTCCAGAAACGTGGGCGCATTCTCGAACGAATCTCCAGTCGCTGCCGCACGAACATACAGATAGAATTTATTGAGTTCTTCCCACAACAGCGAGGGCAGCGTCCCCCGAATCGTACGGGCGTTTTCACGCGCAGCCGATAAGCAAGACAAGATGGAGTTCGGATTTTTCCGGTCGAACGTCAGGAACTGCCAGACCTTTTCCCGGGTCGCTTCACCATAGCGTTTCGCAAATTCTTCATGATCACCGGTAATATTTACCAATGGGCCCCATTGCTGGGAGGCGCTTTCACCGAGGTCCAGGGACAGGTGCATATTGACTTCGATGAACCGGGCGACATTCTCGGCCCGCTCCACGTATCGACTCAACCAGAAGACGGAATCGGCCACGCGGCTTAACATGCAATAGACTCACTTCTAATACTTTTCAGCCTCTAGGAACCAGAAGCAACAAATGCCGGTTTCGATTGGGTTTGAGATTGTGACTGTGATTGTGATTGGGTCTGAGCTTGTTTCGATGCAATGTCATGCGAACCATTTAAACCATCTTCTGCCAGCACCCAGGTATCTTTGCTGCCGCCACCCTGGGACGAATTGACGATGAGTGATCCCTTTCTCAGGGCGACACGCGTTAAACCTCCAGGTAGTACGAATATGTCTTTTCCATACAAAATGTAGGGGCGTAAATCCACATGGCGTCCCTCAAGGTGATCATCCACGATGGTTGGCACGCGGGACAGGGCAATGACAGGCTGCGCGATGTAATTTCGCGGATTGGCCCGAATCAACTCCTTATAGTTTGCCAATTCTTCGGCGGAGGCCCGGGGACCAATCAGAATCCCATATCCGCCGGACTCATTTGTGGGCTTCACGACCAGTTCGTGGAGATGTTCAAGGACATAGTCACGTTCTTTATCGACCCAGCAGACATGCGTTGGCACGTTGGGTAGGATCATCTCTTCTTGTAGATAGTACTTGATAATTTGGGGCACATACGCATAGACCGCTTTGTCGTCGGCAACACCCGTTCCAGGAGCATTCGCGAGGGTAACGTTCCCGTTTTCGTAGACTTCCATCAGTCCCGGAACGCCCAGCATCGAGTCGGCCCGAAATCGCGTCGGGTCGAGGAATGTGTCGTCAATGCGGCGATAAATCACGTCGACTCGTTTGAGACCACGGGTGGTCCGCATCCAGACGAAACCGCCAGAAATGACGAGATCCGAACCTTCGACAAGGTCCACACCCATCTGCTGGGCCAGAAAACTGTGTTCAAAGTAAGCGGAGTTGTAGATGCCGGGCGTCAGAACCACGACGTTGGGGACACCATCTGCCGGCGGCGCCACGTGCTGCAATGTCTCCAGAAGTTTTTCAGGATAATCTTCGACCGGCTGAATCCGCATCCCATCAAACATTTGCGGGTAGGTGCGTTTCATGACCTCACGGTTCTCGATCACATACGAGACACCCGAGGGACAACGCAGATTGTCTTCCAGAACGTAGAACTTACCGTCGGAGTGTCGCACGAGATCAGTACCAGTGACGTGGCACCAGACACCACCCGGAGGTTTCAGTCCGACACACTGCTTCAGGAAGCAGGGAGCCGAGTAGATCAATTCCGCAGGCACGACCTTGTCGCGAATGATTTTCGCTTCGCCATAGACATCGGCGATGAAGAGATTGAGGGCCTGGATTCGCTGCTTGAGCCCTTTATCGATGCGCGCGAATTCGTGGCCTTCAACCACGCGCGGAACGACATCAAAGGGCCACACCTTCTCTGTCCCGGCTTCATGGCCGTAAACAGCGAAAGTGATCCCCATATTCAGCAGCGTCATATCAGCGGCTTTTTGCCGCTGAGTCAACTCCCCTTCAGAAAGGCCAGCCAGGCGGCTCGCCAGCCCCCGAACGCGGCTACGGGGCGCCCCGTCTGCTTCAAACATCTCGTCATAGAATCCATCTGTTTGATAAGTCTCAAGGCGCATGAGACACCCGCTTTCGAGGGAAGCCTGCTGAAATGCTCATCAGCAAAAGACAAGCCGTGCCAGCAGAAAGAGCAATCGCCATGCCAACAACTCGGCCAAGAGACCGACCGGACTGACATTCGATTGTGAAGTGCGAAATCATCAGAAATTCCAAGCCAAAATGACAATTCAGATGTTGTGCGTAATCGACTGGAACAAAGTGGTCAAGGCCAATTTGATTGATTCCGAATAACGCATGCCAACAAATCAGGCAGCGAGCAACAGAAACAGGCATTTAAACTTTATGTCGGGGTACCACGAGCTGAGTGGTGGAGTTCCCACTCCACCTCGCTTGGTCAGGCGCTGAACACGATCTAAACAGAAATACAAAACAAACTGGGCTGTTGACAAAGTTGAAATGGAGACTGGGCCTTATTCCGCCTGACGCCAGTCAAACGCGGGCGGTCAGGAATGCCTACTCGATCTTTATGCCACTTACGCAGCTTTCTTTTCAATCCAACTGAACGTTTCTCGGCAAGATTTCCGCCAGTGGTGCCACATCGACTGACACGGACATCGAATGGGGACCGCCGCCAATAAAGACACCCTTGATGGGACAGACGTCTCCATAATCGCGTCCCCAACCAATCGTCACGTGACGTTGCTGAGGAATGACATTGTTTGTCGGGTCGAGATCAACCCAGCCGACACCGGGACAATAGAGCGACAACCAGGCATGCGACGCGTCAGCTCCGATCAGTCTGGCTTTACCGGGTGGGGGATCCGTCAATAGATACCCGCTCACATAACGCGCCGCCAACCCCAAGCTGCGCAAACAGGTGATTTGCAAATGGGCGAAGTCCTGACAGACACCAGATCGCTGCCGCAGTACTTCCGATGTCGTCGTGGTGATCGCGGTCGAATCGGGGTCATATTCAAATTCGTGATAGATCCGCGACGTCAAATCCATCGCGGCTTCTAGAACTGGGCGGCTGGGCGTGAAGCTGGAATTGGCATAAGCCACGGCATCAGGCAAATAGCGCACATACGGGGACTCAAAACTGAACTGGCTGATCATCCGCAGATCCGGAGAGTCGGCCGCCTGCATCTGATCGCGAACTCGCTCCCAGTTCGGTGTGTTGCGCATATCAGGAGCTTCATGGGGCACGACTGACACGGTGCTAACCGCCTTGATCGTCAGCTCGGAATGTGGTTCCTCGATTGAGAAATACCAGACCTCGTTGTCAAATGCATCGTTCCACGAGCGACGAATTGCCGGTTCGGGCAAGATTTCGAGCCGAAAATCACCGCGTGATTGAAACCGTGTCGAGCGGGGCGTCAGGTGAGTCTGATTTTGGCACAACAGCACCGAGTCGGCGTAAGAATAGGTGGTTTTATGATTGACGGCGTACTGCATCGTGCTATCTCCAGGACGGCGCGACCAGTGTTTCCAACTGGCGTGACGGAGCGGTGTGGGTCAAATACGTGTGTGTGATGCTGTCCGACAACAATGCCAGATCGTTCGTCAAACGCTTGAGATAGTCATCCAATTGAGCCCGATCCTCGAGTCCGTTGACAGAACAAAACGCTTCAACATCGACCAATCGCAGATTGGCTTGCGCCGCCAGAATCAGCCGCTTTTCCGGCCCGCGAGCGAAGTCGCTGCGGTCGCGATTGAAATACTTGACGTGTTCCGCCAGGGCCGCAAGTTGGAATCCGACGGCGCGCGGATTCGTTTCATCGATCAGCACGAGATCCAGCACAGGCGCCAGTTGCAGGGTTGTCAGATAGCGATAGCGATAGGTCATCGAGCTGTCGGCAATCTCCAGCATGGCTTCCAGGCGAGGCAGCAAATCCGTCTTGGCGTCGACCAGTAAGCCTCGAATCAGGCGCACTCCCTGGAATGCTCGCTCAATCCGGCGGCCGATATCCAGAAATCGCCAGCCCGGCCCCCGTGTCATACTTTCTGTACAGAGACCACTAAACGCACACAGCAGCGTCAGGAGATGATTCAGC
>JAQGHT010000213.1 GCA_028291565.1 Planctomycetaceae bacterium
AAAGTGAAGTCGCGCTACCTTCGGCGTTTCCGTGAATCCGACTGGCCTTCGTCGAAGCGGTGAGCACGGCTGTCTCGCGGTTCTTCGGCGATTTGCGGCTTTGGTGGCGTGACGTGGGGCTCGTGTCGCATGGGATCACCTGATTCGGGATCGGCACTCACGGTCTTCAGCCGGTTGCGATGCTGTAAAGCGGCCCGGAAAATCAACCAGCCCATGGGCCCCGCCAACATTGCTGGAGTCAGGACGATATCCGCCAGCATCGCAGTCATGATCAATGAGCACATCAGCCAGCCGAACCGGCTGATCAACAGCAGATTCGCAGGAGCTAAAACCAGCATCGCCAGGCCGATCGCGGCACTCGTTTGCCATAATGCAGGACCGCAATGCTCCAGGGATTTGACCACAGCGCGGCGGTGCGACAGACCGGCGATCACACTATCCCGGTACCAGGTCAGTAGATGCAAGGTTCCATCCACTGCGATGCCCAGCGCAACCGAAGCAGTGATAAGAGTTCCCACATCGACTGGAATGCCATACCAGGCAATCGCACCGAACACCATGCCAACTGGCAAGACATTCGGGATCATCGACAGCAAACCGGCTGGAACGCTGCGAGCAATGATAATCATCACGATGGCAATTAATACGAAGGCCAACACGAAGCTGTAAATCAAGCTATCGATAATTGCCTGCTGAGTCGCCAGGAACAGCGGTACCATGCCCGTTACGACGTGTCGCGTATCGGTGTGATATTTCATGACCGCACGACACGCTTGATCAATCTCGACCGTCAAATCGGAATAGTCCAACCGAGACATGATCGAGGCCTGGCTGGTGATGTGCCACAATTCATCCCCGACGTTGCTGAATTCAGAGTCCTGCTTCGCGACCATGAATAGAGACTTGACCTGAGGATCTTTCTTGACCCGCGATTCCACCGCACGAGCGCGGGCATTGTGGGCCAGGAGTTTTTTCCCCGTGGCATTCGCCTCCAGCGGCTCAGAGACGGGCTGAAAGTCCGCCAGAGACAGGGTCCCACTGATGTTGGGCAACTCGCGGAACTTGTTTTCAATGTCGCGGATGATTTCCATCCGCTGCGTGAAACTGGTGTCTTCGCGAGCAGTCTTGCCGAAGCTGATGACCGTCTCAATGGGGACAATCCCCGCAAGGTTTTGTTCCAGGTGGTTGTAGTCTTGCACCAGCCGGGAATGGTCAGGGAAATAACGAATGACTCGGGTTTCCGTACGGAAATATTTTAAGCCGTACATCGAGACTGCAGCCAACACGAGCCAGGCAATTGTCACTGTTCGAGCATGACGGACAATCCCGCGCCCAAGTCGGGTCCACGGACGCCGCATCACAACGGTGATCGGAGGCGGTGTCGCGGGCCAGGCCTGCAACAGGGCGGGAACCGCGTACAAGACCGCGACCACCGACAACATCGTCCCGACGGCCGAGTAAAAACCGAAGTCGCGAACCGGCGCCAGGTGGCTGGTCAACAGCGATCCCAAACCAATAGCGGTTGTCGCAGCTGCCATCAGGCATGGTAGCCGCGCCGTGACAATCGCCTGTACGATCGCCTGATTACCCCCACCGTGTGCCTCAGCCTTCCAATAATTGGCGATGTGCACGGCTCCCGACATGGTGACGACCAGCAGTAGCGTGGGCATCACAATTAGGACCATATTCATACTGCCGCCAAATGCCGGCACCAGCGCGACCGTAATCAACGTTGTGTAATAGGAAACGGAAAGTACGATGATCGCCAACCGCACGCTGCGCAACAACCAAAATGCCAATCCCAGACCTGCCAGCCAGGATACGATGACAACCGAACGTTCGTGCGGCAAATACCAGGGCGCATCTGGATTCCAGAGGGCCTTCATCACTTCTTCGTTCAACGCGGCGGAGCAAACTGGGGAACCACCAAGATGCAGTGAGTCCGCCGGGATGCCGACTTCGACAGCAGCTTTACGAATCAGGGCCAGAGTCTCGGATCGATCCGCCTGACCGGCTTCCGAGAGCGCAATCGCGAGCGCCACCGGTTGACCCCGATGGAGATAGCATTCCGCCAGCAATGGCTCGGAGGCATTTTCGCCAACGACAGGGATGGTCAGCGACTTGGCGAATTCCAAGAATTCTTGAATCTGTTTGGAATCCGCATGCATGTTGTGCCAGGACAGCTCAATGTCGTGCTGGGCTGCCGGTTCAAATTCCGCAACAGGCTCTGTCAGAGGCGGCGTGGCCGCAGCTGTTTCCGAGGGCGCCGCTTCCGCCACGGCCGAATTCAATCCAGCTGATTCGCCAGCGGTGTTGTCGGTTTCTTCTTCGCTCTCATCTGGAATGTCAATTATTGGTTCGACGATCGTCAATTTGATACCGAAGCGATCAGCGGCCGCATCGTGTAAGGCGCGTATGCTCTTGGGTTTCTGGTTCAATGCGGTCGTGCTGAAGTTGCACCAGATACGCCCCGGTCCAGCCAGGACACCGGTGACGCGGCGAATGGCCTCTTCGCGATCGATTTTCAATTCGACCATGCGGCCGATCAATTGATTGGGCGAACGAACGGCATCGACCTGTTTCAGTCCGCCACGGCGAATTCCGTCGGCGTCAGGCACTCCCGCCAGCCGAGTCGCCAGGCGGTTGACTCGTGGATCTTCCAGGGAACTGCCGTCCCAGCTGAGCAACAAACTATCTTCAGAAGAGAAAAGCTGCTTATACCAGGTGAATTGCCGAGTCTGGATATTGTCGTCGGATAACCAATGCTCGACATCATTTTCCATGCGGAGGCGTGATACTCCCCACGCGGCGACCGGCAGAGTGAACGCCATGAAGACGAGCACCCAGAGCCCAAGGCCATTTCCCCAGGGATCACGTTTCTCGAAGAAGTGCGGCATTGCGGCAAACGTCCCAGCAACCGATTAAAAATGCGAAGCAATTGGTGGCGAACATTCCCACGGCACAGGCGCAGCGTGAAATCCGTCCAACAGAAACTCTGGTCGTACGTCGGTATTCATCGTCCCGGGTAATCCTTGCACTTGTGTCTTGTTGCGCGAATATAACGGCGTTGATGGAAGTAAGGGAAATAGCGAAAAGATGGGCGAACTACAGAAACGCTGCGGCATAAAATCAGCCGCCGGCCGCTCGCCCCGGTCACTTACGAACTCTCGTTTGTAAAAACCGCTCTTGACCCAAAATCTGCAATCCGCATATAAACTCGCCCCATCCCACAGATGGTTTTCGCACTATCAACAACCATCGCAGCCCCAAAATCCTCAAGCACGTCAACGGCGTTATCACGTCGTTGTTTCACATCTCGCCAACTGATTCGTAGTCGACTTGAACGCAGACAATTTTTTGCCTGGGAGGCAATCATGAGTGAAGGGAATCACAACACAGAACTCTCGCCGGCGATGCCGAATCGGTCACCGTCGAAGAAGATGTTTCTCGTCCTGGGTGGCACCGCTGCCGCAGCCTTTATCGCCGGTTTTATGTTGCAGTTCATTCGTCCCGTCTCGGGACAGGCTGCGGAAAACAAAGCCGGAAAGGCATCCGTCGGCGGCGCACAGACCGATCCAACCAAATATCTGGCCCGGATCACGAATGGCAAGACCGTGATGATGGTGAGCTATGACGAAGTGGCCCATGAATGCATGCTGCGTTACGGCTCAGAAGTTCTTGATAATATCATCAACCGCAAGGTGATCGAGATCGCCTGTGAAGGCACAGGAATTGAAATCAACGAGGCGGAAGTCGATCAGGAGATCGTCAAAGTCGCCACCAAGTTCAACATGTCGGTCGAGCAGTGGTACGCCATGCTGCAGGATGAACGGCATGTGACCAAAGCCCAATATCGCCGAGATATCATTTGGCCGATGATTGCTTTGCGGAAGCTGGCCGGTGAAGAAGTGAAGATCACGAAGACTGAATTGACCCAGGCATTCGAAAAGAACTATGGTCCGCGGGTCAAAGTTCGCATCATTGTCCAGGATAATCAACGCCGTGCCGCCGAAGCCTGGGATCAAGTGTCGAAGAATCCCGAGACTTTCGAAGCGATGGTCAAGAAGTACTCAATCGACCAGAGTAGCCGCGCATTGGGCGGGGCAGTGCCTCCGATTCCCCGGTTCTCCGGCAATCCATTGACCGAGCCAATCGAAACCGCCGCCTTCAAATTGAAAGCGGGCGATATCTCGTCCGTCATTCAATCCGGTCAACAATTCATCATTCTGAAGTGCGAAGGTCGGACCGAGCAAGTTGTTAGCAGTATTGAAGAAGTTCAGGGCCAGTTACTGGCTGAACTGAAGGAAGAAAAGACCCAGCGAGCGATCTCTGAGAAATTTGAGCAAGTTCGCGAGAGTGCTCGCATCGAAAACTTCCTCACCAATAAGTTGACCGGTGGCGGAACAGGCCGAAGGCCAGCTGCCGCTCAGGCGCCAGGTCAAGGTCCGGGTCAGACCCGTCCAGCGAACGGCCCCGCGAACGCGAAGCCTGCCGTGACCAGCCGCCCGGCCAACACGTCCAAGCAATAAGCGAAGCTGGAATTGCAGTTCAGCAGAGAAACCTGGCCCGGTCTTCATTATGAAGACCGGGCTTTTTCTTTTGAGCAGCTTAAGTTTAATCAACGCATGATGATACAACGCGTCAATGGAAGATCACCTCGGGACGCAGTGCGACGACTACGATCTTCACGACGGTAGCGGACTTGCTCGGCCAAATCCGCCGCGAGGGATAGCCAAAAATGCTCAAAAATGGGCTTGATGCGTGTTCGCTCGGCTTCGTTCTTACGCTTGCGGCGGCTCAGCGTCGCATGACTTTCTCTGAAATCTCACCTGATCGCTGGACTTGCACCAACATCCGGAGCGACAATATCCCATCAGATTGGACCTCGTCTAAATCGACTGACACCGCCTGCCTGACGACGTCGTCCTGTTTCAACTGATCGCGCCGATCCGGGAGCCATTGCATGATTTGTCGCTTAATTTGGACGTTTTGTCTGGTGCTTTCCTCGGCTGAGATCTGCAGTCTGGGCGCTGCCTGTGCTCAGGAAAAAGTCGTGTTGTTCGCGGGTGGCGCAGAAGACGCGGTAAATATTCCCGCCGTGCAGGCGAAACTGCACGAACCGTTTGGAATTGATTTTGATCGCACGGGAGCGGCTTACGTCGTCGAATTAGGCGGTCAACGTGTCTTGAAAATCGAGAACGGACTGTTGAAACTCGTTGCCGGTACCGGCAAGGAAGGGAAGGCCAGCGACGTAGACCAACCGGGTCTGCAGGCTCAATTTCATGGGATGCACAATCTGGCAGTTGGCCCCAGCGGTCAGGTTTTTCTCGCAGACACCTGGAATCAGCAGATTCGAATCTTCGATCCGGAATCGGGTTTCGTCAAGAACTTTGCGGGTACGGGTGACAAGGCATTTGCAGGTGATGGAGGTCCTGCCGCCAAAGCAAAGTTTGGTGGAATTTATTGCGTCACGCTGTCCGGAGATCATCAGCGACTGGTCTTGGCTGATCTGGACAACCGCCGCATGCGAGCCATTGATTTGAAGACTTCAGTCGTAACAACGGTGGCCGGCAATGGTCAAAAAGGGATTCCCGCAGATGGCTCGGTGGCTGCGGATTCGCCGTTGGTTGATCCTCGGGCGGTCGCGGCGGATCAGGAAGGAAACGTTTACGTGTTGGAACGAAGCGGCCACGCTCTGCGAATTGTGAATCGCGCAGGCCAGATTCGAACCGTCATCGGTACAGGCAAGCCTGGGCATTCAGGTGACAATGGCCCTGGAAAGTTGGCAACTTTGAATGGCCCCAAGCATCTGTGCCTCGATCAAGACGGTAGCGTGATCATCGCCGACACGGACAATCATGTTATCCGCCGCTACTTGCCGAAAGAAGACCGAATTGTGCGTATCGCTGGAACCGGCAAGAAAGGCCACAACGGAGTCGGTGGTCCGCCCGATCAGCTGGAATTGAATCAGCCGCACGGCGTGACGATCGGCCCGAACGGAGACCTGTACATTGTCGACAGCCAAAATCATCGAATTCTCAGGATTGAGCGGAACAACAAGCCAATTCGCTAATATCCACCCCAATCAAGGCGCGCAATTCGGCCTGATTCGAATCCAATCACGAGTCCCTTCCCCAGTGGATCGCAGGCGATGCGAGTAATGTCTTCAGGAGTTTCGGCAGCCCACAGCATTTTGCCATCTGCGTTCATCCAATAGATATGACGCTCGATCGTCGCCACAGCGATGCGGTACGGCAAATAACTGCAGGCCACGCGACTCGGGGTCCCTTCCACCTGATACGATCCCGACTGAGTGCCTTCGGCGTCATACCGCACAATACCATGCGAAAAGCAAGCGATCAGAATCATCTCGCCAGTCCCCGAAATGGAGATATCCCCAGCGGTCGACCATAATTTCTCTTCCCAACGGACACCACCAGCGAATGTCCGGCTACTCAACAATCCATAATCCGCGACACCAATCAGTCCTGGAATCTCTGTGACAAAACAGAGCCTGACAAATGGCCGTTGAGAACTGAATTTGAAAATCGGCCTTCGAGGCCCGTCGAATATCAGATTCATTCCGGTCGCCAGGCTGGCGGCAACATATTCCCCATGGGAATCGATCGAGACCGACAGCGCAGTCTCATCCAGATCATACTGACTGCGAAATTCCAGTTGCCTGGAAAACCAATGCAGGCGTGAGTTGCCGATTAAAGCGACGCCTCCACTCCCGTTGTCGCTCCAGGCGAGTCCGCGAATCGGCGTCTGACCTCGAGTAACAGAGACGATCTGACCGTTGCGATCCAACAGGTAGATGCCACCGGAAGAGTCGGCTGCGAGAACCTCACCGGATTCCCGAGCCAGTTCGAGGTTTGACAGCGAGGCATCAGTGGCAAAGGCCCATGTCAACTGCGGTGTCTGGCCGGTACCATTGGTGATCCAGCCGAGGTGACTTGACATGAGATGTAAACCTGAGAGGAATCGAAAATAAACAAATGACCAGAAGCCGATGTCACTGCCACACCGGGACCGACAGTCAGTTCTAACACCTGGCCCGTTGCCGAATTGCACTGAAGCTCTGCTTGTCGACAATTTCCCCATCGCGAAAGACTTCCTGCAATAAGTCTGTCTGGTCCAGCGCGTCCTCTTCTCTTACGGTTACTAACGAGTCATCTGAGGCGCGAACCAGTTTTAACCGGCCGGCTTTCGATTTCTTGCCACCGTCCGTGACGGGACGTTTGTAAACGTCGCGGATGGCACCATCAACGACGGCAGAAGAACATTTGAACGCAAATTTTTCGGTGTCGCGATTCACCTTCTGCAATAGTCCCCCGCCCGATCCAAATGCGACGTTATCGGCTGACCAGCCAGCCGTTTGCAGGGCAGAAAGAATCTTTTCCAACATTGCGAAATCAATTCCGTCGCCTTGAATCACGCGCACCTTCGGATGCAGAACTTGAAATCCCTTCGCGTTAACGGTCGTCCCAAACGCCTCGCCCAGGCGTTTCACGACTTCAACAACAATCGTTGGCGGATCTCCGGAATCAGGTCTGACAACAAGAACACCATCGCGGGCCAGAACTTTGTCTTTCAAAATTCCACCCCAATACTCGGAACAGGCGCGAAAAATGTCGAAGCTATCACTGACGCAAGCCACCAGTCCGGTCGGATAGGCCACGAGCATGTTCCGCATCGCGTCGACTTCATGGGCTTCGCCCCAACTGGTGATCGTCGAATGCTCGGCGGCAGGAATGCTGAATCCCGCCATGGGACAGTCGTAATACTGACGAGCCATCAGTAACCCGGGAATTGAATCG
>JAQGHT010000258.1 GCA_028291565.1 Planctomycetaceae bacterium
AAGTCCGGGCTGTAATGCGTTTATCGTTCAGCTGCCCGCGCTGGAAGTCGGCGGCGATTTCGTCAATTGTCGCCGTCTCGCGAACGCCGTTGAGGCGTCTTCGCATTCGTTCCACGGGATCTCGCAACTGGTCGTAGGCTTCGCGAACTTGTGCGAATTTGACGGGGTCTCGCTCCGGCGGGAACTGGCGCACCAACTCCAGATAGCGTTTGCGGATTTCGTCTTCGCTCGCATTCGCTGCGAGCCCCAAGACTTCGTAGGGTTCAGCCATAATTCTGATCAATCGCTTTCGATTGGGCCATATTTGTCCATCATGAACTCCACGTCCTTGATGCTCATCCCGGTCGTCTTGGCCAGATTGTGTATCATTTCCTGGATCACTTCCGGCCGCATGATCTTGCTGATGTCCTTTTTCGTGGCATTGGCCACGTTGGCCCCGGGCCTGGATCGTTTCGCAAGCTGGCGGTCAAATTCACGACGCAGGTGAGCGCAGAATTCGATTTCGTCATACGGCAAGTCGTCACCCCAATCGTCGTCATCGTCGTCGAAGAAACCTTCGTCGTCATCGAACTCTTCCAATGTCGCGAGCGTCTGCTGAATTGTCGGTAGAAGTTCCTTTTCAAGGAGATCATTCCCGGCAATGATTTTAGTTTGCGCATCGTTCAACAGTTGCTTGACGTATTCGTGATCACATTTTTCCGGACCCAGCTGGAAATTGAGCATCGCCAGACAGGTCGCGAAAAAGCCGGACTGCCGAAATTTTCCGCGACCGTGCAGCAAGTAATGATCCGTTAATGTTTTCTGATTCTTCAGCTGGATCAGAAATTGACAGATCGCTCGCAAATCACTCAGTTCAAACGTGGCCTTCTTGCCGAGTTTCAAATAGTCGGTGATTGCCGTCAGATGTTTGACCTGACCGGTATATTTGTTTTCAGACTCCAGGACCTGCGTTGCGAATTCCGACATCAATCCGGCCGCGTGCGGATCAAACGGCGTCTCCAGCGCCGCGAGCCATGTTTTCTCGTAATATTTGAACGCTTTTGAGGGCAGCTTGAGTGCGGCGGCTTCGGCAGTCATGACGAACCAGACCGGAGCGGGATGCCGCGCCACTTGAATTGCCTGTTCCAGGGACGATTGATATTCCGCAGCATGCCCCAGGAATTGCTCGAGCAGTGCCTGCAGGCAATACCAGCGATACTGTTGCCCGTCATTGACTTGCAGTGCCCGTGCCGCATCCAGTTCCTGACGCGCCCGGCCCCAATCCTGCTTCATAAAGAATTCACGCGCCAGGTGGGCTCGCAATTCCCAGGAGCGCAGTTGATATTCTTCGCTCAACGGTTTGGCCTGAATCAGCCGCATGGCATAAGGCAAAGCCAGCTGAAATTCATTCCGATTTTCGTGGTACATCACGAGTTTTTCGAGCGATAACAGATGATCCGGAAACTGGGCCAATAGCCTCAAACGTGCCTGGACTGCTTGCTCAGTACGTCTTGAAGACTCCCAGAACAAGCAATACGCCACATGGGTTGGCAGGAGATCAGGCCGCAGAGCCAGACTTTGTTCGAGACATCGCCGCGCTTCCACCTCAAAGAATTCGCGTGGTGGACGATCGAATTCCGATTCCCAGTCCCGGTCCATGTAGAGCGCCATGTCCGCAGGATCCAGTTCCTGGATCGGCTGGATGACTTGCTCGGGACTCGCTATCCCCATCTGCGTGACGAACATCTTCCCCAGTCGCTCGAAAATAATGGCTTTCGCCAATTGAATTTCGTCGGCTGTCCAACAGGTGAGCTGATCGAGGTCAAAGAGATATTTGTACCAGAACTTGGTCTGCTCATTGGTTCCGGCATCGTCATCCTGTTCGAGCAACTGGGCTCGAGCCTGGTTCCAGTTCGGATCCCACGGGAGTGGATCTGTGCTGAAAGTCAGCTCTTTCAACAATTCTCGGTCGGAGGTCCGGATCGCCTGATTCCGCAAATAGGCGGTAATCCCTTCCAGTGCCACGGGATCGATGGAACGCAACCGTTCTCGCATGTTTCGTAAGACGGCGGTGGCCTTCGTCCATTCACCGGACCCCGCTCGCGCTTTGAGATGCCGGAAATCCGACAGCAACGGGGCTCCCCACAGTGCTGCTTCCAAGGCCCCGATCGCATTGGCCAGATTGGGATCACTGGGAGCGAGTTCCAAATCCGTTTGCCGGATCGCTTTCAACAACCGGGTCATGCGGGCGGGAATCCGCTGTGCATCCAGGCGGCTCCAGTTGGCTTCGGCGTTTTCCTGATCGTTGCGATAATAGGCTGCCAGACCGCGCACAAACAAACGCCAATCGGCGAATGGTGATTGCCTGGAGATGTCCTTGAGTAATTCCAAACTCTCGGCGTCCTGACCTGCATCCAACTGATCTAAGGCGGCGATGACCAATGCCGCACCATGTCGAATCTCAGGTGGCGCGTCTTTCGCATCCTGAAGACGCAGGACGGCCATGTCGGCCGCGCGCGTCGTCATCTTGGCCCTTAATGCGGGATCTGCGTCCAACCGCTGCCGATATTCGGGGTAGCGGTCCAGCATTCCCAGTCGAGACAGCAGTTCTGGCAGCTGTTGCCGGACGTGAGGCTCCGTGACAGGTTGCACGAGGAGTTCCTGCAGAATGTCCTGGGCTTGAGGTTTCAATCCGGCGACTTCGAGCTCCCGGGCGCGCTCCAGCGAGGCCTGTTCCAGCAGAACCCGGTGTTCGGTGCTGGGCACCTGCCGATAACAAACGCGAGCGTCTTTCAGGGCCTGTTTGAAATCGCGCTTTTCGAAGTTGCGTTGCCCTTGCCGAAATGCTGCCGCGCACGAGTTGGCGGATCCCTGCGGTTTGGCCTTCGTTGACATCTGGCGAATCCTCATCCTTGCCGCTTCGCAATTCGGGTGACCGAATCCTGAACCGGAACGCCGATCGAACAGTTGACGGGACAGTGGAAGGCTGTTGAAGTCTCTGGAGCGCACCAAATTCGAGATGCTCACCGAAATCCGAATCATAAACACTGGAAAACCGTTCGGAAACCCATCTCGGAACTTTCTTCGCCACAGGGTGTGGCAAAAGTGGGTTCGCAAAAGCAGCCGGAACGCACTAGCTCGGACGAATCCCGGTCCAATACCAGCCCGACGCGCAACTTCGAACGCGCACGCGAGTGCGTGCTTTGCTGACCACCGAGCAGGAGCACAAATCGCAGCGTCATTCCAAAACTGCTGCTTCGGCTTTGCCTGCCTTGATGAATATTCCCGGCCCTGCAAGGTCCATGGATTTCGGTGTGCGGCTCCAGGTGGATAGAATTGTGACCTGTGCCGTCGAAACATCGGACTTCGCCCCGCGTGAAGTGTCACCCACTTTGCAGGCCTTGTGCTATTATGACCTTAGGAGATTTCTCGGATCAAGCGGAAGCTTATCGTCGGGCTCGCCCCACTTATCCCGCCGGAATGCTGGATCTGCTCGTCGCGGATGCCGAGATCTCAGCCGGAGCCGCGGTCGCCGATTTCGGCGCGGGAACCGGAATCATGACTCGCCTGCTGCTGGAGCGTGGGTTTTCCGTGACAGCGATTGAACCGAACGAATCGATGCAAAATCGAGCCGATCTGCCGGATGTTCGCTGGCTGACCGCAACTTTTGAATCAAGTCAGCTGGCCTCGGCATCACAAGACTGGGCCATTGCGGCTCAGGCTTTCCATTGGGCGGACCCACCCCGGTGCTTGCCAGAGATCCGCCGGATCTTACGGCCACAGAGTCTGTTCACGATTCTCTGGAATAACCGGGCCAATGCCGACAGCGAGATACTCGGTTGGACCGAGAACGCCATTCGCCGCCTGGTTCCCGAATTTGACGAAGCTTACCGGAATCGTCCCTGGTCCGAGATTCTGGAATCGACCGGAGATTTCAAGTTTCTGAATCACAGAACGGTGCGACATTCCATCGCCAGGTCACGAGAGCGCTATCTGGATCTCGGGCGCAGCCACAATCGCTTGAATATCATTGCGGGACCGGATCGATTTCACCGTTTTCTGCTCGAATTGACAGACTATCTGGACCAGAATCAACTTCTGGAAGTGGATGTTCCGTATCACTGTGAGGCTTGGTCGGCCCGGAGGCAGGCGTAAGGATGTCACTCGATTTTCTCGATCGATACAGCCGGGGGCGAACGATCTGCCACCGTCTACCCACCTGGTTCAAACTCGTGCTGACCATGGCCATCATTGCTGGCGGATTGCTGGTTCCAGCGGAATCATGGCCAATCCACGGGCTGTTGTTGTGTCTGGTGTTTTCGGCTCACAGTTTGGCCGGAATCCCCCTGGACTATCTCTGGCAACGGCTGTTCGGGTTCTGGGTTTTTGCGTTGGCGTTGACCATCAGCATTCCGGCCGGCAAGGGTTTTATCGCCGGTTGGGACCTGGCATTGACCATTCTCTTTCAGAGTACACTGGCATTTCTGGCGGGTTTGTGGCTGGTCAATGTCACGCCGTTTGACCGGTTGCTGCAAACGCTTCACCGCTGGGGCATGCCTCGATTGTTAGTCGCCATTCTGGCGTTCATGTACCGCTATTCGTATGTTGTGTTTGACGAATTACAACGGATGCGAACGGCGCGCCTGGCCCGCGGATTCGGTCGTGGCGGCTGGTGGCACAATTGGAAATCGTCCGGTCAACTCGTCGGCATGCTGCTCGTGCGGTCGCTCAGTCGAGCCGAACGAGTGCACGGGGCCATGCTCGCGCGGGGCTGGACAGGAGACGTACATGTCCTGGATGATCCAACAGCAGAGAAATAGAATCGGAGCAGAGAAATAGAATCGATTGAATAGAATCGATTGAGAAGTTGTCAAACGACCTGCACGCGAGTCGCTCCGTGACTTGCAGAAGACGATTGCCGTCATGGCGAAATCGTCGCTGCAGCGGTTGTTTGGCCGCTTCCTGGTTGAACTGGTTTCAACCAAAATCGTGCAACTGAACCGAATAAAAAAAATCGAACCACAATTGTCCTGAACGAGCGGATGCACTGCGCGGACTGCCGTGCCACACTACTATGCTGCTGTTTTATGTGCCTGCCTATTACCTGCTCGGCCTGGGGATCTGGCTTGGATTACTGGCCGTTGGGCTGTGGTGGGGACTGCGTTGCCGTCGCCGCTACCACACAAAATCTGCCAGACTCCGAGTCCACATCGGACTTTCCATCTGGATGTTTTTCGCCGCTCTGACCGTTCCCGAACTGTGGTACGCATTTGGCGTAGACCGAACGGACTCGTTTAATTCGTCAAATATCTCGCAACGTTGGTTTCACCGACACGTGCAGCTCAATCCTCAAGGGTTTCGTGATCAGGCCCCTTTTACTCGCTTGATTCCCGCAGGCCGGCGGCGGATTGTGTTCGTGGGCGATAGTTTCACTTACGGACATGGCCTGGAGCACGTGACAGATCGCTTCAGTGATCGAGTCGGGACTGAACTGGAGCGGGAAGCGCCCGGAAAATTTGTCGTCGCCAATCTCGGAATTCCCGGGTTCGGGACAAATGACATGGTGCCCTTGTGGCAGCAGAAAGTTCTGCAAACCGGTTCGCAGGCAGATATTGCGATCTATACGATCTGTTTGAATGACATTGAATGGTTCGCGAAAGACAACCTCGAGCAAAACGCCCAGATCGAGCGGCTGAAACCTTCGTTTTTTTTGTTTCGCGACACTTACTTCTACAACCAGTTCTACCTGCGACTGCAATTATTGCGAAAACCGGAGATTCGGGATTACTACGGTTATGTGCAGGAGTATTATCGGGGACCGCCGTGGGAAAAAATGCGGACCGCACTTTCGGAGTACCACGAACTTTTAAGTCAAAACCACACCGAATTGCGGCTCGTGATCTTTCCCTTTCTTCACAATCTGGGACCGGATTATCCGTTTCGAGACGCACACCTACGGATTCTGGAATTCGCCCGGTCAAAGCAGATCCCGATTCTGGATTTGGATCCAATCCTGACGCCCCACGTGACGGAAGGTCTTACAGTGAATCGATTTGATGCTCATCCCAATCGACGGGCTCACGAATTGACAGCCGAGGCAATGATTCAAAAATTGTTGCCGGATCTGATCCAGCCTTCTGAGCCAATTCGACGTAAGTAGCATGACGCGCCCTGTGGCGGTTATTCTTCTGGCGGAAATGACTGGTAGATCTGCAATGTGGGACAGCCACTCGGG
>JAQGHT010000260.1 GCA_028291565.1 Planctomycetaceae bacterium
GATGCTTCGAGTGCGTGTTCGATGCGTAGGCGCTGATCGGGATCCAGATCGTCGATTTTCAAGTAGCGTGTCAGTCGCGATTTCGCCGCTTGAAAAGTCAAAAGTGTACTTTCGGGAGTCTCATCGCCAATGATTTCGGCGACAAACTTTTGCATCGAAGAGCTGCGACGAAAATGATGGACGAGTAGAAACCACAACAGAACAATCAACAAAGCCACCGGCCCCACCAGGTGCGGAGGAATAAAGCGTGGCATAGCAGACTCCTTGGAAGGAACGCTCGTTCTGATCGTTGTAAGATCAGGCTTCACGGGATGTGAACGTAAGAATGCCGCATTCGGCTCACAAAGAATGATTTTCCATGGAACCGGTTGTTGCTTTGAGGTTCAAAGTATCAAGGTGGCAGGCGATCTCGCGAATCTATCGACGATATGCAAGTTATGTTAAATTAAACAGTTGCGGAATTCGTGATGCACCCGAATCGCATCTCTTTTGGAGACAGATCAGGTAACCTGCAGTTCATTCAGAATCTTTGATTTCGGGGCGAGATGCTGGAGTGGAATTGGTCCTTCAGTGAATTGACTAAGGACCGGAGGATAAATAAGTGTCTGAACTATCCCAGCCCCGACGGGGCGGAACTTGACGGAAGCTGCTGCAACACTCTTCACCGATCAAAACTGGATTGTGAAAGAAGAGGATTCTTGGCAGAAAAATGAGACCACAGAAAAATGCGAAGAAGAAACAACTCCAACGTAACGCATTTTTCTGTCGTCCCATTTTTCTGTCTTTGAAAACTTGACTTGGCTCAACCGAAGTTCAGAAGGATGTTGGGTTGCGGGCTATGCCCGCGCTGAGTAGGCCCGGTCACAGGCAGGGGACCGAAAGATGTCATTTCAGCAGCAATTTTGTCTCGACTTCGATTAAGGCATTTCAAATTCGAGAGCCAGTGTGACACACCGAATGGCAATGAAATGCCCTCGGAATCACAGCGTATCGACTTCGAAATGCCGAAAAGGTCAAGAATGCTTTGGCTCAATGTGTTCGCCACGAACGAGGGGTTGGCGACAATGAGAATTCAGGGGTTTGGAAAAATCTGCGATGCTCGCAACTCCGGGAATAGAAGTCGCCTTCTGGACGTGAATGCCGGAGTTCTGGGATTTGAACCAGCCGGTTCAATTTGAAGCATCAGATCACACCAGTGCCGTACCGGCTGCTTGATTCACGCTTGCCGTACGATGTACTTCGGCACTGGGAATTTCGGCGAATTCGTCTCTCGACGTGCTGACGTATTGAACGCGGCGCCGACGCGGCATTGGCCATGTCCGCATGGTGAACGTCGGCTCATGGTCTTGTATAAATCGGAAAGATCGAGTAAACCAGGAGTTACGAATCCCGAAGCTTGACCGGGGTTGATTGGCTGTCCTCGGGATTCCGCAATCCTGGCGTGGGCGGGTTGATTTGCCTTTGTTCTCTTCTTTTCTTTTACCTTGCCGATTGGCAGTCCAGCTTGTGACTGCTGGTTGGATCGGCGGGGCCGAGGATTGATTCCGCACTTTCAGTGGCTGGGTCTCCTCGCGGGCAAGCGTGGCTGGCTCCTGGGAAATGCTTGGCAAATCCCTGCTGAAACCGGTGCCGCAGCCGTTCTGTGTCACCTGGATTTCATGCGATGCGAGTTGACTGGCAAGGGATTTGTCGACGACTTGCCGTGATGCTTGATGGTCGTCATCCGGCCCCGATGTAATTCAGAGAGATCAAATAATGACCGGTTCGGAAGAAGACAAACTCAAGGCTCAGACGTATCTCGGCAATCTGAAAACCAACGATGCACGGCCGATTCTGCGGGCACACCGCATCCTGCCGGTGGCAGTCGATGTCTCGCTGCTCAATGGATTCGCCGAAATTGTGATCGATTCGTTGAAACAGGCGGCGGAAAAACTGCCGGCGTCCATCGTCATCAAGGCCTGCGGCAACGGAACGCCTTCAGATCAGGTGAAGAATCTGCTGACCGTGGTCGCGCCAGGCAAGGAAAAGGCCTGGCTCATGGAAAAAACCGACGCAGAATAGTGGCCACGCCGGCAACCAGTTTTGAGGTGAATCCCAATGATCGGGATCGGTGTTGGAGATTCCGATTTTTGGCGACGCGATCTATTTGGCAGAGATTGACGCAGACGGGCTGCTTTGTTCGAGTCAAGCCTTCAGGCCGACCGTCGAAGTCGATGATGCCCTGTTTATGCTGTTCGCGGCCACGAATGAGTCTTTTTCAATACTTATCCCTGCGATCAAACGTTTCATTCTTAACCGTGCGCGGTTTAGACCGATAAACTTCGCGATCCGCACTTTCACAAATTGCGTTTGGAATGCAATTGAGTTTCTCGCGCAAGTCCGCCGCTCCGGCTCAAGCCTTGACCTCAACTCGTGAAATGACCGAGTTGGAATGCTTTTTGCTCCCTTGATTTTCATTCGATTGATATCACGCGCGTCATTCAGGCTTTAGATCGAATGACGCTCCTCCAGAATCTTGAGAAACAGGGCAAAAAGCATGGCACACAGCAGTCTTTTGCGTTTAATCGAAAGCCTGCGGTCGCGTTTGGATGCGGGCGATGAAATGGTTTGGGAGCGTTCAGGTGATTCTGGATTTTCTTTGCGATTGCCTTCACCGGCGATCACTATCACTGTCTCGGCGGACGAAGCAGTGGAACCTCCCATATTGACGGTCACCGCGGAATCCACGG
>JAQGHT010000282.1 GCA_028291565.1 Planctomycetaceae bacterium
TGTCCATTTTAGTAATACATTAGCCGAATGGCGGAAACAAACCTCACTGACCTTGGCTCGATTTGTCACGTGAAAATCACGACGATTTCGACAATTGTGGTAGATGGCCTCCTGGATCCCTCTGGAATCTGTGTCCATCCGGGCCGAAAAAATTGCAGTGCAAGCTCGTTGCAAAACGATTGCACCGAGGCATATAACATCATCCGTCACTGATTGGTCTCTTTGAAGGGTGCGATGATGGATGCAACACGTCGATTCTTGAGCGAGCACGAGTTCCTATCGCGACGGTTTTTCTTATCGCTGGGGGCGGCCGGAGCTGTCCTAGCCCAAATTCCTGGAACCGCTACGGCGTTTGAACCACGTAACGCCGTGCTGGAGTCCGCTGTCACGAAACTCGAAAGTTTCTTGACGGCTCCGGATAAATTTCGTGATGTCTCGCGTGGCACTCCCCTGCCCCATAAATTGTCGGATGAGAAGAAGTCGGAGGTTGGCCTGACTCGCGAGACCTGGCGTTTGGAAGTCGTGTCCGACGCCGAGCATCCTGCAAAGCTCGGGCAACAATTTCAAAAGTCGGACGGAACAGCGCTCGATTTCGCAGGTCTCATGAAGCTGGCCGAAACGCACTCAGTGAAATTTCCCAAGGTCATGACGTGTCTGAATATTGGCTGTCCACTGGGCATGGGAATCTGGGAAGGCGTCCCGTTGCGAGAAATCTTCTGGCGCACGGGGGCGCGCGAAAATGTGCGGCGTGTCTATTATGAAGGTTTTCATAATGACGATCCCAAGCAGTTGTTTCGGAGCTCTCTGCCAATCGGTCGGGTACTGGAAGATCCATATGATCTGCCACCTGTGATCCTGTGCTACAAGGTGAATGGGGAGTGGCTTTCGAGCGAACGTGGTGGACCGGTCAGGATCGTGGTGCCCGAGGCTTATGGATTCAAGTCGATCAAGTGGCTGTCGAAGATCACGTTGACCAATCTGGCGCATTCCAACGACACCTATGCCGACGGAAATAATGACATTGATAGCCCTCTCAAATCATTTGCCGCGACCTTATCCGTTCCGAACATCGTCACGCCCGGAGAACCCATTCCCGTCACGGGATATGCCCAAGTCGGGATTAGCGGGGTTTCCAAGGTTCAGATCTGGTTGGCACCTGCAAGCACAGAGAAATCCAAAGATGATCCCTATTTCCAGCAGGCCCCCTGGAGTGATGCTGAAGTCTTGCCACCGCCTTCAAACTGGGGCGGAAACCTGCCAGATGGTCAGATTCCTCCCGGGACCCTGGGTTTTGATCCGGTCAGTGGGAAGCCGCGATCCTGGCCGATGCGATTAGCGAAGGTCCACTGGGCCGCTCTAATTCCCGGGGTCCCTGCGGGAGATTACAAACTGCGTTGTCGCACAATTGACGAAAAAGGAGCTGGCCAGCCACTTCCGCGTCCCTTTCGCAAATCGGGACATGCGGCCATTGAAGAAGTCAGTATTACTGTCAAGTAGGACAGGTTTTCAACCTGTCCGTGGAGTGGCAATTATTCCTGGCAAGTCGATCAGCCGCTGGGCGCTAGCCCTGGTTCACAGTCGTTGATTAACTCGGAACCGGATGCTATCGCGTTCCGGCTGATTGTGTCAGTAATTTTTGCCAGCCCCCTGTCCGCCGCTCTCTCGGCAGCACTTCACGACACGGAGCGTGATACCACACCGGGAAAATCGCACAGCGGAACACTTTCTGACGGCTCGGCGAGAATCTCAGCCAGCGTCGTGCTGCGAAAAGTCTCTTCGGCCTGAGCCAAGACTTTGTCCATCCGCTTATGCAACGGACAGAGTCGCGTTCCGTGTGAGGCCAGACCCAGGGGGCAGGTCTGAATGCGGCAGATCGGATCGACCGCATTGACGACCTCCAGAATCGTCAATTCTTCGGGTTTCTTCACCAACGTCATCCCGCCGCCCGACCCGCGCTGCGAATGGACGACTCCTCCCCGGCTCAATCCCTGTAAGACCTTCGATAGATAAGCCTTCGGGACGCGCGTCGCGACCGCGATCTGGTCTGTCGTCCGCGCTTCAGGAGCCTGCCCTCCTAAAAAAGCGACCGCTCTTAATGCGTATTCCACTGTTTGAGAAAACATAATCCTACCAGATTCTTTGAACTGGACCTTGACGTCCAATTATCCGATGTTATTCTGGAAATTGAATTGGATGTTGTTGTCCAATTGTCGCGAGTGGCAGGTTCAGAGTCAACTCGAATCGCTTAGGTAAGGGAAATCATGCAGCATATTGATGAGGCACGGCTCGAAAGTGACGTGGGATATCGGTTTGGCTATCTGGTGGAATTCATGGGGCTGACCGCCAACGATATTCTTGCCATTCATGGCTCCGCCGCACTGCTGGCGCCATTGGTAGCGGGTCTCGTTGACGCAGTGTACGAAAAGCTGTTTACTTATGACGCGACGAAGCGGCATTTTCTACCACGCCAAGCAGGTTATGAGGGGGAAACCCCGGTCAGTCTGGAATCACTGACAGTGCATCATGAAATCATCCGTTTCCGCAAGGAGCATCTCGGCCGGTATTTGAAAGCACTGGTGACTCGGCCCTACGACGGCAAGATGGTCGAGTACCTGGATATGGTGGGCAAGATTCATACGGCGAAGGCCGGAAATCAGGGAATCGTTGTTCCCCTGGTCCAGATGAATGCCTTGATGGGATTTGTGTCAGACGCCTTAATCAGCACGATTTTCAGCCTCGACATCGCTGCTGAAGACAAGATCAAGACGGTTCGCGCCTTCAATAAATTGTTGTGGCTCCAGAACGACTTGATCACGCGACATTATCAGGGCTAGCGCGGTTGATTGACTGTAGCATATCAGCCAGAAACTTCAAAACTGGCGTTCCGGGCTGGAATCAGTCCGTTGAGAATCTGGATTAGAGGCGTGCCATGCATCGAATTCAATACTGTGTAATGACGGTCATTGCGACGATCGGCGCAATGACCGGTAGTTTCGTCACAGATTTGCTCGGTGACGACTTTGATCGCGAACCGATCAACTATGCAACATCGCAGCCGGACAATCACGTCTCTCGTTTGCAACAGCGAATGGATCAGGGGACGGCCAAGCTGAAATATGCTGGAGCAGGAGGTTACTTACAAAGCGTTCTGGAAGAACTGCAGGTGCCAGTCAAGTCGCAGACGCTCGTGTTTTCAAAAACCAGCCTGCAGCGGCAACGAATTGCACCGATGACACCCCGAGCACTGTACTTCAATGATGACGTCTACGTAGGCTTTTGCCAGGATGGCGAAGTTCTCGAGTTCTCGACGATGGATCCGCAACTGGGAATGGTTTTTTATACGCTTGAGCAAACCGAGGGGGACAAACCCAAGTTTTTGCGGCAAACTGACAATTGTTTGTTGTGTCACGCGTCTTCGCAGACACACGGGGTTCCGGGGAACCTGGTGCGATCGGTATATCCTGACGCGGGTGGTTTTCCCATTCTTTCGTCTGGCAGTTTCCGGATTGATCACACCAGCTCGTTGGACAAACGCTGGGGCGGTTGGTATGTCACTGGTGAACATGGCACTCAAAAGCATCTGGGCAATCTGATCCTTCGTAACAAACAGGAACCAGAACAGATCGATAACCGGCAGGGGCAAAATGTCACGGATCTCGGATCCAGATTGAGCCTCAGTCCTTATCTGTCGCCGCACAGTGATATTGTGGCCTTAATGGTTCTCGAACATCAGACGCAGGCTCAGAATCTGTTGACACAGGCGAACTTCGTCACGCGGCAGGCTTTGCATTACGAAGCGACATTGAATCGAGAATTGAAGGAACCAGCAGATCATCGATGGGCCAGCACCTTGTCGCGGATTAAGAGCGTCGGTGATCCGCTGGTCGAATACCTGCTCTTTTCAGGTGAAGCGCGACTGCAAGCACCGATTCGCGGCACATCAGGGTTTCAGGACGAATTCATTCGGTCCGGCCGGCGTGATTCTCAAGGCCGGTCGCTACGGGATTTTGATCTGCAAACGCGACTCTTCAAATATCCTTGCAGCTATCTCATTGATTCCGCAGCATTCGATGCCCTGCCAAAGGACGTTCGCGAGTATGTGCTGCAACGGATCTGGAATGTTCTCGAAGGAAAAGACCAGGCTCGCGAATTCTCGCACCTTGGACCCGCAGATCGCATCGCAATTCGAGAGATTCTCGTGGCCACTTGCTCAAATATGCCAACATATTGGACGAAGTAGTGCGGCCGCGGTCAGTGGTGCTGGATTTCAGGCAAGATTCGCGTCAATTGTGGCGGAACTGCTTGAGCCGTTCGCATCCACCTGCATCTGAATCGTTCGCGTTCCGCGGCTGGCTTTCCGGGTTGTACGTAGTCCGATCTGTTGCAAGATCGCCTCGACTGTTTCCGCCGTGACGCCGGAATTCAAATGGACTTGCAAAGGCTGATTTCGCGATCCGCCGGTGATTTGCGCGACCTGAGTTCCATTGATTAAGACGCGGTTGCCGCGAACGTCGAATGGGCTGCTGGTTCCTGATCCCTTCAGCACGGTAATCTTGTCGTGTTTGTCCGCACCCGCGATGACGTTGACAACCAGGGATGCATTCGCGAAATTCGCCGCAGCCTGGACGTTGATCAAACTGGCAGTAGCGTCTAGCGGAGCTGTTGTTTTCGCTACCGTTCCAATGGTCCCGGGAACCGTCGCCAAATGGAGCGTGAATAGACTGAGGGCTGGAGTCACGGTGAGATTGAAGGTCGCGACATTGCTCTCCAACTGACCATCACTTGCCTTGAACGAGAACGAATCCAATCCCGAGAATCCCGGATTTGGAAGATAAGAAAATGTTCCCCCGGAGTTCAAAGTCAAACTTCCGTGCACAGGTAGTGTGACGGCAGAAATCGTCATGAAATCGCCCTCGGCGTCATGTGCGAATGGCAGCAATGAACCGGTCAACGGCACCGATTCCGAGGTCGTACCGTTACCATTGACCAGAGTTGGAGCAGTATCCTGGGCTGTCGTGACATCGATCGTGACCAGTGCATCAGCACTATCGACTGAACCGTCATTCGCCTGAAATGAGAACGAATCTGTACCGGAAAATCCATTGTCCGGGCTGTACGTGAACGTTCCGTCAGCAAGAATCGAGACAGTGCCATGTGCGGCAGCCGTCGTTCCTGCATGGTAGGTCAACGGATTCTGGTCTACATCCGTTGCTGTCAAGGTGCCCTGAAATGGAGAATTGCGCGGCGTGCTGATCGAAATCGGATTCGCCACGGGAGCCGTATTGGACTGCAGGACATGGACTGTGACCAGGGCCTCCTGGCTGTCGACCATGCCGTCATTCACTTTGAAAGAGAATTGGTCATTTCCCACGAATCCATTATTGGGTGTGTAGGTGAATGTCCCGTCCGGATGGATTGCGACGGCACCGTGGATTGCCGGAGTCTGACCGGCTGAAAACGTCAAGGGATTTGAGTCTGCGTCCGAGGCGGTCAGGAGGCCGGTAAATGCCATGTTGACATTTGTGTTAAACGTTAATGAATTCGCAACCGGAGGCGAGTTCGGAATGGGATTGACTTGAATCGTCACGACTGCGGAATTGACACTCGTTTCATTGTTCAATGAATCTTTCGCAAAATACGTAAACGAATCAGTTCCACTATAATTCTGCGTTGGTGTGTATGTAAATGAACCATCACTGGAAAGCGTTAAGTTCCCATGTGAGACTGAATTCCCCAAGATTGCCTGATCAATGGCATCGCCATCGGCATCTGTGTCATTGCTGAGGACCGTCGAGCCGAACAATGCGCCGTTTTCGTTGACCGAATAGGAGTCATTGACCGCGACGGGAGCGTTTGCACTCAATAGTTGCCGTTCTTCCAGGTGTTCAATCTTTACGATTCGAGCCGAGAGTGATTTCCGAATTTGTTTCACACTCTGCGGCCAGCCAATTACGGTGCTCCAGAGACTCCAGGATGGATCGAACATGATTGAGAATCCTCGGAACAAGCCAAGTGACGCGGCCCGCCGTCAATATCAACCATGTCTAGTCTGCATTTCACGTGCCTGGAGCGGCTTACTTTGGGGAGACCTCGAAAACACAGAGAAACTCTCGTCGAATCTCAAGAATTGACCGGCAAACGAAAGGTTTGCTAGCGTTGACATATCCAAAGAATGAAAAAGCCCCCGTTCGTGGCAATTCATTCCACGAAAGGGGGCGGCAAGGTATTGCATCGCATTCTCACGGCATACGGGATTCTCGCACACTGTG
>JAQGHT010000288.1 GCA_028291565.1 Planctomycetaceae bacterium
CCATTCGATTGGAATGGAGACGTTGATCTTTCGAAAACCGTTCGACAAAAACTTCAGCTTGGAAGAACGCCGTCTTGAACTTCGTGAGCCGCTATTTCAATCGAATGGAGGGCGGTGTCGAACCACCACACTCCAGGGAGAAATGGCAAAATCAACAAGGATGAGGTCAGGCACCGCAGATTTCAGATTTGGCAGGACAACTGTCAGGTGATCCATCAGGTCTTTTACCTGCCAATTCTGAATTCTGCGGCGCCTGACCCCCAATTCGATCTCATTTCCCTGGAGTGCTGCGGCTTGACGCAGCCCTCCATTCGATTGGAATGGAGACGTTGATCATTCAAAAACCGTTCGGCAGCATCTTCGGCTTGGAAGAACACTGTTCTGAACTTCGGGAGCCGCTATTTCAGTCCGATGGAGGGCGGTGTCCAGCCACCGCACTTCAGGGAGGAAAAGTAAAATCAACAAGGATGGGGTCAGGCACCGCAGATTTCAGATTTGGCAGGGCAACTGTCAGGTTATCCATCAGGTCTTTTACCTGCCAATTCTGAATTCTGCGGCGCCTGACTCTGAGCTCCACCTTGTCGAGGCCCACGGTGCCAGATTCCCTCATGCGCGAGCTTTTTGCATTACCTCTGCCAATGCGACAGGGACGCCGCCGCGGCGTTTGCTTTCTTCTGCCGCCGCCATGTACGCGAAGACCTCGAGCATCTCATCGACCGGCACAGGCGATTTTCGCGTCCGAAAAAACGTGCAGATCGCGACCACGAGCGGCACGTAATCGTAGTATTGATTCACGTGCGTAATTCCTTTCGATCCGAACACTGTCGCACCCAGGCCCGTCTTTCCCGTGTGTTCGCGAATGGCCCGGTAGCTGCCGACTCGGTTGTCTTTCCAGCGGCCCGTGACAAATTCGGTGTAGTGCGTCTGCACTGCGGTCGCAGTCTCGCAACCAGTGCCCATCAACAAATACAGCAAATCGATTCCGTGGACCCCATACCAGAACAAATCGGGATGCCCGATTGCCGCCCGAGACTGACTGTAAGTATCACAGCCCAGGATGTCGCCGATCTGATCGTTCTTCCGCAATTCCGGATATCCTGCTGTGAAGCGACTGGAAGAAGCGGTGAACCAGGGGACATTGCGTTTCGCCGCCAAATCCGCAATCGCCAGAGCGTCCGCGAGAGAAGCGGCCAGTGGTTTATCGATGAAGAGTGGCTTGCCGGCTTCAATGACCGGCCGAGCTTGCGCCAGATGCTGCGTCCCATCGACACTTTCCAACAGGACGACGTCAACGTGCGGCAGCAGTTCGTCAATCGAGTTTACGATCGTGACACCGAGTGCTCGCACTTCTTTGGTAAACCCATCCAGGCGATCCTTGCTCAATGGAAAAGACGGATTACCGCCTGGAAATGCCGCGACGACTTTGACATTCTTCAGAGCGGCGTGCTGTTGATCCTCACGATTCAACAACTTCGTGAAGACTGAGACATGCGACGTATCCAGCCCGATAATGCCGACTCGAATTGGCGGGTCATCGGCCATCAAGAGTTGCGGATCGCCCATCGAACAAACGCCCACCAGGGATGTCATTCTGGCGGAATGGCTTAAGAATTCGCGTCGTGTGGTTTGCAGATCCAAGGAAGAGTTCCTTTCGATGTTCCAGCGCCATGTTTTGAATTGCGCCCGCAATTTCAAGAAAAAGACAGGGAAAGTGCCGGTAAAAGCCGGATGAGAGTAGCAGATTCAAGTTCTGTACGAAATACATTCAGACGGCCTGTGCCACCCAAATCGCTGCCAATCTTCGAAACTCTTCACCAGGGACTGGATCGAAATCACGCATGGAGAATGTTACTATCGTGGCCATCAACTATCCCGTATTGCGAGAATTGCGGATGCTGCGAACATTGATTTTCATGCTCGGTCTCATTTTTGGTGGGTCAGCCGTTGGAGCCGAACCTTTGAAAGTCGAAATCATCGGACATCGTGGCGCGTCGTGGGATGCTCCGGAAAACACTCTGGCTGCCATTAAACTGGCCTGGGAACAGCAGGCCGACGGCTCTGAGTTCGACGTTTATTTGACTCAAGATCAGCAGATCGTCGCGTGCCATGACCAGGATTTGAAGCGCACGGCTGGCGTCGATAAAGTCATTTCCAAATCGACATTGGCCGAGTTGAAATTGCACGATGTCGGAAGTTGGAAGAATGCGAAATTCACCGCGGAAAGGATTCCCACCCTGGCGGAAATGCTGGCTACGATACCGGCGGAAAAAAAAGTCTACATCGAAGTGAAATGCGGACCCGAGATCGTGCCGGAACTGCTGCGGGTCCTGGACAAAGTGGGACCCAAGCCGGAGCAGACGCCCGTGATCTGCTTCAATGCCGAGGTCATCGCGGCGGTAAAAAAGGCGCGGCCTCAGCTTCCTGCTGCCTGGCTGGTTGCGGTCAACAAGGACACGACCGCAGAGGCTCTGATTGCCAAGGCGAAAGAGATTCACGCCGACGGTCTCGATCTTTCTGCGGCGGCGAATTTTGATCAAGTATTTGCCGCAAAAATCCGTGCAGCAGGCCTGCGTCTGGACGTCTGGACCGTCAATGATGTGGCTGTCGCGAAACGCATGCTTGAAATCGGCGTGCAGGGCATTACGACCGACCGCCCCGGCTGGATGCGAGAACAGTTAGGGCTGCGCTCCAATTGAATCAGCAGCAATTTGGCAGGCCCTCGTCTGACATTCTGGAAATGGGGCTGCCAGACTTGAAGATTCCGTCGAGTACGGCACTCCAGCAGGAATTGAAAAATCAGTCCGGCATCGTGCTGCATGGGATTTTGCAAACAGTGCGATCGGGTCGACTGCAGGATGGTCTTTGGCTTGACTCTGGTGCAAATCCTGGTGAATATGCATGGAAGATGTGTTGCCGCCTACAGCGAAGGTCGGAATTGAGGCAGCGGGTTCATTGACCGCCTTTCCGTTGAATGGATACAGTCGATCAGAAGACTGCGAAGCCGTTCGGCGGGCCGGGTTCAATTTGCATCTGGTCAAGCCACTGAAGCCTGGTGAAATCTCACGCGTCCTGTCCGAGCATACCAGTCGAAAATCCGTTCAGTCCGAGTCGCAGTGAGAATCCCAATAACCTGGACACCGAATCCCCGGTAGGACAGGTTTTCAACCTGTCCGTACTCTAAGTGCGTACAGATTGGAAACCGGTCCGACTTCGAAAACTCACGAGTTCGGAGTGGAGCCTGTTGTGGAAATCATCGATCTGCGGGAAACCCGCGACCTGGTGTTGCTTGAACGCGCTTATAACGGACTTTATCTCCACTGCTTTACTGATCCCAATGAGCAGGAGGACCTCGAACAGTACCGAAGCCGTTTGTTCGATGCGCAATTGCCTGCGCCACAACCGGTCACCCATTTTCTGATTGCGATCGAGAATCAGGGGGATTCCGCTTCCGACCAGGTTTTGGGTATGCTGATTTGCGAATTCTATCGCGGAAGTGCGTGCGGTTTATTGACCTATCTGGCCGTCGTTCCCGGGCTCCGCCGGACCGGCTTGGGCCGGCGGCTGGTCGAACATGCGATCAAGATTCTGCGGAATGACTGTACCAGCCCGCACGGACTGCAGGCAGTGTTCGCCGAAACCCACGACCCCCAGCTCATTGATGCCGCCCGAGAAGCAATGCCACCGGCCGAACGCATTGAAGTCATGCGTCGACTGGGGGCTTACCGCCTGCCTATCCGCTATGTTCAGCCGGCCTTGCGACCTGGTAGTGGACGTTCGGCAAATCTCGTGTTGCTGACTTTTCCGACTCGCCCGGGAGAATCCACCGTCACTCACGGTGCTGCGTTGCAGCTATTTCTTGACGAATTCTATCGAGCTCTCGGTGTCGCCGCCCCGGCGATGGATCAGGACTTCCAGGTGGCGACGCGCGATATTGCGCGCGCCGTCAATCGTGACCCTGACCCCGATCTTGTTTCGGCGACAGATCGTCTGGGACTTCCACTTGCGCCACTGCTCACTCCAGACCGGCCCATGTTTAAGGGGGGCACAACCACGGGTCTGCTGCTGGCCTGGTTACTGGCGGTAATCTGGTATTACGGCTTTGGTCATCTGATCAGTTTGATCCCGGATCATGCGTTACTCCGCGCGATGGATATTACCGAAGCGTCGCCCTGGGTCGTCCAGTTTTCGGCCAAGCACCTGTTGATTTCGCCACTCCATTTTCTGTTACAAGTCCTTCGCGGCGCTGTCGCGTTTTTTCTGGTCGTGATCGCCTATCGGACGCCCTTTCTATTGCTCGTCCGGTCGACATTCCCATTTGATGAACCGCTGGCACCTGACCCATCCTGGAAGCTATTGCGACATATTCCCTCGACAGGTCGCCGGATTCTCGAGATCTTATTCTATTATGCGAATTTGATCTCGCTCTCCGCAGTACGTCGCTTCCTGTATGTTGCGACCCACCCCGTTTTCTATTGGAAATTCTGGCGTGTTTTCAATCTCAGTCCGAATCGTTTGTATACAAAACTGCAAGTCTATTTTGAGGCGGAGCTATTCCATCCCCGGGCAGCCAACGAACGGCCTCGGGAATATGGCGAAAGGATCGCGGCAATCTATGACGAAAATCTGAGGATTCTCGATCGGGGACAGATTCCCGTTTCGAAATGTCGGACGTGTTTTGATGTTTTCGGTGCCAATCACGACAAAATCGTCGAGTATTTCAAAGCCCAGGTGTCGCTGCACCGGGATCCCAAATTCTTGACTCGGATTGAATTCGAAAACGGCTACCTGGCGCCAACTTATCTGGTCAGCGGATTGCTCAATGAGTTTGATGAGGACTGGACAAAAATTGTCAATGCCTATCCCGATATGGTAGCGCGCCTCGCGACAACGGATCCGCTTCACGATCTGCCGAAGTTGCGGAAACTGCAATCGTTCATCTGGGACTGCTGGGTCCAGTGGGGGCCGAGCGTTCCCATCAGTGCGGATACCGCGTGGCGGTCGGGTGAGGTCGCTCTCCAATTCGGATATGGTGACGAAAATAATTCATTGCCGTTGCGCTGGAATCCCCCTGGATCGTCAACACACGGTTGGACTGGGGCGCGGTTTGAAGATTGGCAACAGAAGTTGAATGTGATCAAAGCCGAAACGTTGAAAAAAATCCCCGAATGCGGTTGGGCCTGGCCCGTGACCGTCAGCGGCAATCTGCGCTGGCTGGTGCGCTCCGAGAGAAATAGTAAATTCTGTCTGGCTCAGTTCGCGAAAGCGGCAATCAATTTTGCGGAACCCGGACCGGAAGTACCGCAGCAACGACGAAACCAGCCTGACGAAGCGGGCTGGCTGGTGTTCGATGGCGATCGGATCGAAGCCAATCCTGATGCGCCACTATTCTATTCCGCCTATTTGTGGGTTCTGATCGCGATTTGCCGCAGTACGGATGAGCCCCTTCCGGAATCTGCCTCACATGCAGCAGAACATCAGAAATATGCAGAGCGAGGTTATCGCTTGATCCATGCCGAACCACAAGATCGTTGGCGATGTTTGATCCCCTTTTTCCAGCACGCCAATATCGCCGATGTCGCGGTCTACGAGGCAATCAAGAGCGAATTGGCTCTGAAAACCATCGAAACGCTGATTCAGGAATTGAGAACGGCGCAGTCGGCGGGCATTGACTGGCTCCACTTCGCATTTGTCGCTGCCTATGACGACAATGGAGATGCCGCCGGCTCGGAACTTGTCTCACCTTGTCCTGGTGATTCGATTCACGAGATCATGGATCGACTTCTGAAATCCCGGTTTGCAGCTGAACCGCTGGCGAAACGAATTCATAGCGCACACGGAGCCTGCGCCGAATTGACGGCCTGCGACATGCCACAAGTCGTTCGCACCTATCTCAATCATGTGGATAAACTTTCGCAATGACGGTCGCGGTCTGGCATTCACTTCACAGAGGATCCACAATGTCTCGCGGAATGATCGACTTGTATCTTGGTGCCGGGCGTATTACGACCGGTACTCTTTCGCGGCGCAACCTGCTGCAACTCGGTGCGGCCGCCGCCAGCGGTCTACTTTCAGGAGTCTCACCGAATCTCATGGCACAGCAAAGGGCGAAAGGCTCTCGAGTGATTGTCGTCGGAGCGGGATTCTCGGGCCTGGCCTGTGGCTACGAGTTGGCGAGTGTCGGCTATGACGTACACGTATTTGAAGCACGGGATCGGGTTGGTGGCCGCGTGCACAGCCTGAGCAATCTCATTTCCGGCAAAAACGTCGAAGCAGGTGGCGAACTCCTGGGATCGAACCATCCGCACGTACTGGCGTACGCCAAAAAGTTTGGTTTCGAGTTTTTGGATGTCTCGGACGACGATGTCGCTCCATCACCGATGATTCTCCAGGGGCGAAAACTGAAACCGGACGAGGTTCGGCTAGTCTCAGACGAAGTCGATCAGGCTTTAGGCGGAATGACCGAGGACGCCCGCCCCGTTGTGGCGGATGAACCGTGGAACACGCCTGGTGCCGAACATCTCGACCGCCTGTCGACGGCGGATTGGATCAAGCGGCTGCGGATTTCCGATCTCGCCAAAGTGCTGATGGCCGTTCAGCTGACAGGCACGAACGGCGTGACTCCGGATCAGCAGAGCTATCTTGGGAATTTGACATCCATCAAGGGCGGGGGACTCGAAAAGTACTGGAGCGATACAGAAGTGTATCGCCTCAAAGGGGGGAATCAAAAGTATGCACTGCAATTTGCCAGGGAACTTGGTCCAACACGTGTCACGCTGAATTGCCCAATTCATGAAATCAGTGCGACCGAAAATCAGATGACGGTGGTCGATGCGCAAGGGCGAACTCACGTCGCGGATGATGTCATTCTCGCGGTTCCACCTTCAGTCTGGTCGATGATCAAATTCACGCCTGCGTTGCCGAGCGTACTGAAACCACAAATGGGGCAGAACGTGAAGTACCTTGCTGTGGTCAAAGACCGGTTCTGGAAGGCGAACCAGCTGCCGGCAGACGCCACCACCGACGGTACGATCACGCAGGTTTGGGAAGGGACCGACGGGCAGGGGGACAAGGGCCAGGCGGCAATGGTGGCCTTTACGGGCGGACCTGCGGCGGCAGCCAATCACGCCCTTCCAGAATCCGAACGGGAATCGGTCTACCTTAAAGCGTTC
>JAQGHT010000289.1 GCA_028291565.1 Planctomycetaceae bacterium
GATAACTGCCTCGGCTCTGTTTTTTCTCGGGCCGCGCATTACCGACAAGGTTGACGTCATGACACACAAACTGCTCGCCATGCTCGCCACCGTGGCGTTCTTGTGCCTGCCTGGATGTTGTGGCACGCCGCTGGTCTGCATGCCGGTGTGCTGCCATAACCCCTATTGGATGGAAGACTTGCAAGATGGGTATTGTCAAGCAGCCGGAAACGTCAATGCCCATCTGTGCCAGGCCAGTCAACGGGTTCGCTGCAGTCTATCGCAATGGAATGCCGGGATGGAATGCGCCTGCCGTAAACAGCAACAAGCTCGGATAAGTCATCAATCGAGCACTGTAGCCGCTCCGAAACTGGCTCCCGATTTTCAAATTGCGGCAACCGACGTCTGCGACGCCCCCGATTCAAAGTGCCAGGAACGCTGCAGTTCCTGCAAACAGCAGCCTTGCCGGTGCGGTAAATGTTCTGGCTTTGAGCGTGTGGAGAACTCGTCCCGACCGTCGATTTTTTCACCCGCTTTGCCATCGACTAACCAAAACGGCATGATCCAAGGCAACCTCGCCCCTAATTATTCGCCATCTCCGACGATTACTCCGAATTCTGAACCGTCCCAGGTCCGCGGGGTTCCGCCGCCTCCCGGGTCACCCGCTCCGAGTTCAAAACCGCCTGCACCACGTCGACAGGGGCAGCCGACGCCGATTCCAGTTCCCAAAATCACTCCGAATCCGGCAACAACCCCTTCGCCTCCTTCGCCAAATTCCCCGCAACCGAACACGCCGGCGCCAGACACATCCTCGACTGAGCCGCCCCCAGCGGAAACGCCGTCGGTCGATCCGTCAATTCCGCTCGAACGGCCACCAAGCTTAGATCAAATCGGATTTCGAAAAGCCGATTCCGAGAAGCCGCTGTACAATGGCTGGAAACCGGTTGACCAATTGCCCAAAGCATTGCGGTGAACCGGACATTATTCAGGCAAGGGTGGCGGAGCGGGAAGTCCAGGGATCAAAGTTTCCGGAGCAGGCTCCTCGTATGCACTGTCTGTCCTGCCGGGATCGATCTCAATGGTCAGAGGTTGCGATGCTGCCCCGTCGCCACGAATAATCACAAGATCTGCTGCCGTCGCAGCGTCGAGTGCAAAGTCGGGAATTCGAAGTTGAACTCCAAGATCAAACCAACCCAAAATCTCGGCATCGAATTCCTGGTCACCGATCACAACGAGAGCCTTACCCGGTTCTGGCCCGAATCCCTCACCGGCGAGATGCACGATCCCCTGGGGCTCAATATGGGCTGGATCGGCGGCGAAGATCACAGGATCCACTGGCAAGATGTCGCCGCGGACCAAAGTTGCTCCGTTATTGGCTTTATTCAATTCGACCAGTTCGTTGTGGCTATCTACGAAAACACTCAGATAGCTGAATGGCGTCGCGTTGTTTTGGGGACTACGCCCCAGCACATTTGCGGCGAAGGGCAGCCGAATGTCCACGCTTTGGATTTCGCCAGGCGCCATTCCTGGAATGCGAAGTCCCGCTTCGGGCAGTCCCTCCCGGGCGCTGCCGTCATTTGAAGCCAGCAGCAGCACATTGAATGGCTGGTTAATCGCGAACGGACTATTATTGCGGAACCAGACTCGGAACCGAGGTCCCAGTTGCTGATCCGGGTGTCCCGGATCCACGAATCGAGTCGCCAGCAATTGCACATCCACGCCATTGTTGATCACAACCGGATCGACATTGACCCAGGTCCCACAACTGACCAGGGGCAGTGGTTGCCAGACCGGATATTGCCACGCGATCCACGGGGCACAATGCTGGTGGTGTACTGGACGGCAAATTCGAGGACGTGGATCATAAATGACTGAACATCGATCCCACCAGCACCAGTCGACCCAAAGTCCCCACTTCGGATACCACAAATATGGACCACAGATTGCGGGGCCAGGATACCACATGGACCGGCAATGTTGAGCATACAAGGGACTGATGGCGCCGAAGTGTCGATGCCGCCAACCACCCCGAGCTTGCAACGCCGGTAACAGGTTCATACGCCGGGAAATGTCCCCGGTTTGGTGGAGCGCAAATTGACGTTGCATATGATACGCATTCCCTGATTTTAAGTGGGAATAACGGTTCAAGTCACCGTTCTTGAGTCGTTCATGAAACACGTCACCAGCTGGACGCAGCTTGAGGCGTTCAATCTGCTTTGGATCGAGTCTTCCGTTCTTCGAGACAGGAATTCGGAATTGTTCTCGAGGCAACCGTTCCAGCCGTTCCGCATTGGCCTGTTTGCGATCTGGAGTCATGTTCAGAGAAATGCGCTCCGGCGGCTTGCCGGCCCGCAATTTTGCATGCTGCAGGTCGAAATCCCGCCGGGTGTTTAAGAGGTGGTCGCGGGAAAGCGTCTGGCCGTCCTTGATCCGAAGTTCTTTGATTTGCGAATTCGATTCCCGTTGTCCTAAGTCACGACTTGGATTACCCCCGACAGGCCTTTCGTGAGGCTGTCGAATTTTTATCTTCCCGTTTTTCTCGGGATCGGTTCCGTCCCCGGTCTGTCGAGATCGAACTTTTTTCTCGGATCGAATTGGGTCATCACCCGCTTGGTCGACAGACTTGTCCGTCCCGGATTTACGAGATTCGACCTTGCCTTTGCCAGTCTCCCTGTCGTTTCGATTGGTATCTTTCGTTCCGTGCTTTGGTTCTTGAGAATCAGATCCGCGATCGTTTTGACTATCGTGCTTGGGCTTCTCAGCAGGATGCGGCTTTTCGGCCGGAGGTTCGTGTTTGGGTTCGTGTTTCGGCTCGGGTTTGGGGTTATGCTTGCCCGATTTCTCTTGGTGTTCTTTCGGTTTCTCTTTTGATTTATCGAAATGCACTAGCGCATACCGGGTGCCCTGCGTTCCAATTGCTGTCTGAATTGCCGCGCGATTGGAGATTTCGCGAAGTGCCGGGCGACTAAAATCGGGATGAAATCCTGAGGATACGGGGGCATTCGGCGTCGCCGCGATATCAGAGTGGCTAGGCAAAACGACTTGGTCTGGATGTGTTTGATGGTGCACAACTGCGAGGTGGCTCGGATGGTCTTTCGCCTGACATCGCGTTTGAATTCCAACGACCGCGCACCAGACCGCGAATCCGCCGATGAGAATTCGAGATTCACGACTTTGCGTAGTTGAAATTCGCATCCCTTGAACGGCCATCACTGATTGGAGAAGTGACAGCCACTCTCGCGAGGAGAATGATTGCAACCACGATCCGGGAGTATTCCGATTCTTGATCGTCATGATCATGTTCACTTACCATAGTGGATTGAACGACAAAGCTACGCGGTCAATCCCCAGCCGATTCGTGCCAGAAACCCGCTGCCGAAATTCACCGCGTAGTCATGCGGTGTGAGACGCAGATCCAATGCCAAATCGGAGATTTACTGCCGGCCTGAAGCGGCTCGAACGGCGGAATCTTAGGCCGATTAATAGGTTACGTCAAGCGGAGTTCGGCTCGAAGAATGCCTGTGCGAAATTTGCCAGTCTCAAGCAGTGACATAGATTTGATGACAAAAACGCGATAGTGCCGTCATTGTAACTCGCTTTTACTCACGGGTCATGGTTTCGTCCATGTTCAACAGGACACGCGAAACAACGGTCCAAGCTGCCAGCTGCTGCGGAGTGATTCCGTCGGGCAACATTGGAGGCTTCGTGGGATCTTTCGCGGCCAGTTGCCAGGGATCTGGCCCACCTGGCGCAAAACGCTGTACCTGTCTGGTTAACAGCGCAGCCAATGCTTGTTGTTCCGCGGTATTGGGCGGTCGTGAAACGCAGCGACGAAATGCGAAGTTCAATTTGGTCAAGTCGTCAGCTCCACCCTCTTTCAGAACCGACAACGCGAGCGCCCGAGCGCATTCCAGGAAGAGGGTCTCATTCAGCGTCGTCAAGGCTTGCAGCGGAGTGTTTGACCGGGTCCTTCGAACACACGAAAAATCGCCGTTCGGCGTATCGAACGCCTGCAATGCCGGGTAGGGCGTTGATCGCCGGCGAAATGTATAAAGGGCGCGTCGATAGCGGTCGGGACCGGTTTCTTCGTTCCATGTGAACGGACCATAACTGGCCGGAGGCAGGAACAGAAAATCGGGAGCTGGCGAATAGATGCTGGGGCCCCCAATCTTTGGATTCAATAATCCGCTG
>JAQGHT010000296.1 GCA_028291565.1 Planctomycetaceae bacterium
AACGAACAGTTGTCAAAACTCGAGACAAAGTTTGAAGAGAATCTGCTGGCGATCGCCAAAGAGCGGGCTGTTGTTGTCGACACCGCCAAGGAACTGGACGGCATGTCGGCAGCCGAAATCGCCGCCGCGGCGGAGGCGGCCAAGGCGCGTGGCCTGGGCGGGAAGCACCTGCTTCAAATTTCCAATACCACGCGTGTGCCGGTTCTCATATCGCTGAACAATCGGGCCCTGCGTCAGCGTGTCTGGGAAGCCTCTGCCTATCGAGGCCTGGGACGCGATGGGGGAATCGATAATCGCGGACTCGTACTCGAAATCGCTCAATTGCGTGCAGAGCGAGCGAAACTCCTGGGCTACAAAAACCATGCTGCTTATAAGCTGCAGAACCAAATGGCGAAGACTCCCGCCGCCGCCCGCAAGCTGCTGACAGATCTGGTCCCAGGAGTGCTTGAACGAGTCAAACAGGAGGCACGAGACCTGGATGCCATGATTCAGCAGTGCGGCGAGAGCCATGAATTGGCCCCGTGGGATTGGGAGTATTATTCCGAGAAAGTCCGAAAAGCCCGGTTTGACGTTGATGAGGCAGCCGTCCGGCCCTACTTCGAACTGGATTCGGTCCTGAAGAACGGCGTGTTCTTTACGATGAACAAGCTTTACGGAATCTCGTTTCGCGAACGACACGATCTGCCGGTCTACCATCCGGATGTCCGAGTGTTTGACGTCCTGGATCGGGATGGATCTCAGCTTGGACTGTTCTATGCCGACTACTTCAAACGCGATACCAAGCGTGGCGGAGCGTGGATGAACTCCTTCGTGGAGCAATCCAAGTTACGTCATGAACAGCCGGTGATCGTGAACTGCCTCAACATTCCCCATCCCGCAAAAGGGGAACCGGCACTGATCAGCTTTGACAATGTGACAACACTCTTCCATGAAATGGGACACGCGTTGCATGGCATGTTCTCAGATGTGACATACCCGTCGGTTGCGGGAACGGCAACACCTCGTGATTTCGTGGAGTTTCCTTCCACCTTCGAGGAAGACTGGGCCATACAGCCGGATATTCTCGTCAACTATGCCCGGCACTACCAGACAGGAAAACCGATACCCAAAGACCTGCTCGACAAGGTCATTCGCGCCAAAAAGTTCAACGGGGGATTCGAAACACTCGAGTATCTTTCGGCGGCACTGCTGGATCTCGAATGGCATACGCTGACCAGCGAACAGATCCCTGCTGACGTGGAGTTGTTTGAAGCGGAATCGCTCAAAAAGTTGGGCGTTGCTCATCCTGCAATTCCGCCCCGCTACCGGACGGCTTATTTTGCTCACATCTGGTCCGGGGGTTACTCGTCCAGCTACTACGCGTATCTCTGGAGCGAATCACTGGCAGCGGACGCGTTTGCCCACATGCTCGCGCATGGCGGGTGCACTCCAGAAAATGGCAACAAGTTCCGCAAGGAAATCTTGAGCCGCGGTTCCAGCCGTGATCCGATGGAGTCCTACAAGGCATTTCGGGGAGCCGAGCCGACGGTCGATGCGCTCCTGATTCGGCGCGGATTGAAGTAGCTCTTGTGCCAAACCGCTTCGTCTGATGCCCTCTCGCCTGGCTCAATTCCTGCCATGATGAACGGGCAGCGAGCAAGAACTAACCCGTGTGGGTGAAACCGAATAATTGGGAGTGCGTTCCGCTGGAGTTTGGCAAAACTCATTGCCCAGTAAGCATTTGGCGTGCGTCTCCTTTGATTAACCGAATTCTTCCCAATCATCCTGTCTTGACTCACTATCCCAGTTGACCCTTTCGCTGATAAACTACATCGTCGACCTAATTGGCACAATGCATGCATACGGGGTTGACCACTATGAGGTCGACTTGGTCGCTCGGTAGGCGGTTGTTTGAAAAAAATCCAGACTCGAAGGGGCGGAAGCTCAAAGGAGCCCCTGCAGAGCTTGGCCGACCGCAGATCGGAGATGCATAGCGGTTGACGCTGCGGTCTCGTTTAACGGGGTTACTTTCATATTTTCGACTCAAATCAAGGCTCATGGAGTCAGACATGCACCTTTCAGTTTGCTTGAAGACCGCACTTATGAAGGTGTCTCGAATTTGTCTCTGCACCGGCAGTCTGCTGGTGGGCAGCTTTCTGGCAACAAGTGCCTGGGGACAGTCGGAACCGACGCCGGTGTCCGCGTCCGCGGGATTGAAAGACCTGTTACCTGCTGATCCACCAGACGTTCTGCTCGATACACTGAATGGCCTTCCCGCGAGTTGGAAATCGTGGGCGGACAGCGCAACCGGGGAACTCAGCGCATTCTATGGTGCAACGCCCGGCGACATTGCTGGTCAGCGAGCAGTTCTCGCGAGGTTAAAAGAACGACTGGGAACCATCGACCGATCTCTCTCCATGAGCCAGTACCAGCCGATTTGGATTCAGCTACGCGGTCTGCGTTGGGGACTGCTCAAGCGAATTGAATTGCTCGAAGCCGTGCTGGATACACTATCGGACCATCAAACAAAAAGTTTTGCGCAGTCCGCGAGACAACGACTGCTCGAATCGTTAGGGAGCGTTGAGGCGTTTCTCGATTCCGGTGTAAGTGGTGATGCAGGGTGGAAGACCTACTTGCGGACCGATCAGGTGCGCGGGCATCTCTTGACTGGGGCTGATAACTTAACATTGCTTACGAGCTTGACCAAATCACAACACAACTTGCGTTTCGCTCAGAAATGGAACGATCCCGCTGTTCAGGAGTTTTCCAGCAATCCGACGCTCAAGAACTACCTTCGCGATCTCGATGTCGCCGTTGCAGCGCTCGAGCGTGAGACATCGGGAGTCCGGTGGAACGATATCAGAACTGAATTCAAACGATTGATCGGAGAGCTGGAAACGTATGAGGAAGATCAACTTCGGAGTTCTGCTGGCCAGGTGCGAACGGCTTTCGACAAACTTCGTGAATTGGCACCGGATGGAGGCGACCGGCTGGCGCGCGTCTTGCGCCAACATTTCTTCAACTCGAATTTCCAGGCGTCGATTTCTGAAGGTTTTCTGAATCGAATGATGGACAAGTCGCGAGTCGAGTCAGGAGCTGTGCGGGACTTCATACTGGGGGCTGACGTGTACGGCAGTCAAACGACAGCAAGTCGTTCAACGGTCGATCTGGTGCCTGCCAGTTCTAATGCTCACCTGCAGATTCAATTGAACGGAGAAGTTTCGAATAACACTGAAGCGTTTGCCTCGAGAGCCACAATTTACTCAGTGGGTAGCAATCAATTTTTTGGCATTAAGGATGTCTTTTTCGACGGCTCTTCCTTTTCAACAGCGCCAGCAACGGTGAATGCAACGGCATCCAATACGCCCGTCGGCGCCTCGACGAAAGCTGACGGCATTCCGATTTTCGCAGGGATCGCTCGCAGGATCGCAATCAGATCTGCGAATCGCAGCCGACCCGAATCCGAGGCGATCGCTGCTCAACACGTCGAAGAACGTCTGTGGCCACGGTTTGACAGTGAAGTGAATAGCGCATTCTCGCAACTGAATCTCGACTTGCGAAACAAGGTGACACAACAGTTGCAATCTGAAGACCTCTATCCAGACTACATTGCCGCGCGATCGACCGATTCCGAATTGACTCTGAGTACCCGCCTCATGTCGCCCGGGGAACTCGGCGGCGGAGCCCCTCCTCTCGAAGCAGTGGGAACCGGAGACGTCCTATTCAGCTTTCACGAAACACTACTCAATAACGCGCTCGACCGAATGTCAATTGCCGGCAAAACGATGACGGAACCCGAATTCGAACAACTCGTCAATACAAAGCTGAACAAGTTCTTTCCCAAGCTGAAGCTCCCGGAACCGGCCGCGCCGGCATCCGCAGCAAATGGGGAGCTCAAGCGGATTATGTTTGCGGACAATGATCCGGTGCGAGTCAAATTTGAGAATGGCAACTTTCTCCTGATCGTGCGCGCTGGATTTGAACGCGACGCAGAACATGGTGGAAATATCCCGCCGCAAATTGTGACAATTCCCTGGACGATTTCGGTTGTTCGTGACGAGCTCGTGATGAACCGAGGCGACATTAGTACTGAGCCGCTCACGGCGAACGAAAACGTCGCGCGGCAGCTAGTCACGGCGGGTGTCATTAAATCCCGGCTTGAAGCGTCATTTCCCAGTAGTCCAAAGGTGGCGAGAACGTTTCACGTCGACAAACCGGGCAAGGGGCCCTCTCGGTTTAGAATTGACGCGATCACCTTGCAAAGCGGCTGGTTATCCGTCCGGGCCAACGCGGAACCTGACTAGCGGCCCCTGATTATCCGGGGACTGGAATCGATGTTGTTTTCATCAAGATGTCCTTTACGGACTGCCGGATAATCTTCGGGATTCCGAGCCGACCTAACTGGCCCTGAATGTGGGTGTAACTTCAATCATTTTCGCGTGGCAATTTCAGAACCAGTTCCATGATTTCATCCGGTGCTCGCCGTAGACCGGGCTTTCTGCTCGAGCACCGCCCGGTTGGAACTTGCTGGAGCTCCAGCTGGACCCGTCGCTGAAACGATCTGTACGTGATTATCTCTCTCCTTACGATGAAACGTTGGGTGCCCCTAATCTCAAGGAACACGAGAGTCGGGGCTGTGACCACAGGTCCCATCAATCTGCTCTCGATCGATCCTGTCACCCGTTGGGTGTGGCCAGAAATCTCGCCCCTCAACTCTAGGTTGTTATCCCGCAAAGGCTTATTGCAAAAGTGGTTGCGTCTTGCGAGTCGAAGGTCCAGACCGTTCTTCGCAATGGAATATGGAAAATCATCATCCAGCAATGATCCGCATCTCGCTTTGTTCCGTTATGGCAAGCGACCGAGTGAGCATACCGGATGCGCTGGCGTTGCCGTTTTTTTCTCGATAGCACACTGAGATTCCAATGAAGCATGCACTTTTCACTCTAGGCATTTTGGGAATGGCGTTTGTCATTGGTTGTGGCGGAAAAAACGGTGCTCAAAATCCCGCGCCGGCACAGGTTCAGCCGCAGCCCGCAGCGCCGCCGATCAAGCCTGAACCTCTTGAAGAGCTGGCAAAACCGAAGACGGTCAATCTCGCTCAGGCGATCAACACGGCGAACGTGAACGACGTCAAGGTCCATCTGCGGAACGAACCCGAGGTGCTCAAGCGACCCAATGAGGCTGGGATGTACCCGATCCATCTGGCGGCGCTCAAAGGGAACGGCGAGGTGATCCAAATCCTGCTGAAAGACGGTGCGGACTTTAATACGCCGAATAAGACTGGCATGTGCTCAATCCATCTGGCGGCGCTCAAAGGGCACGGCGAAGTGATTCAAATCCTGCTGAAAGCGGGGGCAGACGTCAATACACCCAATGCAAAGATGCAAGCCACACCACTGATAGATGCTGCCACCGGTGGGAATGTGGATGCGGTGCGGATGCTGTTGGACGCGAAGGCCAACGTGAATGCCACAGACAGTAATGGCCGCACAGCTCTGATGTGGGCCACTGCGAAAGGACACGCCCCAGTCGTCCGGTTGCTCCTGGAGCGTGGCGCCGACGCGAATAAAAAATCACAGACTGGCTGGACGGCCCTCACCTATGCAAAACATCAAAAAAATACCGAGCTTACCGAACTTCTCGGCAAGCAGGCGCCCACTGCTCCATAGAGTTGATCCGCTATAGCCTTGCGGATTCAATAATAGACCGGAGAGGTTGATGAAGCTGTATTGTGCTGCCGAAGTCCCTGCAGACGCACGCGAAACACACGAATTGATTTGCCGCGAATCGCGGCTGGCAGCCGTGGTGCGGTTGATCGTGTGGTCTGGTGTGTTCATAACTCCTGCCATTTTAGGGTGGCAATACGGTTACCACTGGGTGCTGGGAATTGGCACTCTTGTGTTCATGATCATCTTTCCTGCACTGCTGAGGGACGTAGCAGGACAGTTCCGTGAAACGAATTGGGTGCTGCGAATTGATTCAACCGGCGTGTGGATCAATCTGATATCCTATCGGGACAAGGTGTCGGAAGGAGTCTCAGTCGTGTGGCTTGACTATTCTGAGATCGCCAGTGTTGGGTGGCATGCTGAGTCGTATTCCACGCCATCGCAAATGGCCGGAACCGGCCCAAACAGCCAGGGTTCCATTAGTGGCGACACAATCTGGCGTGACGTGTTCCTCGAAATCCGATTAAGTCATGACCAGACGGGTGATTTGCAAGCCGCATTGAATCATCTGCGATCTCAGGCGGCATCAGACAAACGTCCAGCCGCGCAATCGCTCTTTCGGTCGCAGCACTTTCCGGTATGGCTCTTGGAGCCGGCCGTTCTTCGTGTTACCTGGACGAGTAGTCACCGCGTCGTCATTGCTCCGCGGATCTTGAAGGTACTCGCCCGGCTCGAAACTTACGTTCGATTGGCTGAACCAACGCAAGGGAAGCGTCCGAACTGGAATAAACTCGCCGTGGAAGACAGGCTTCAGTTGGCTCGCGAATTGGTTCACGTCCACGGCGCCTACTCGGAAGCGGTCACTCTATTAGTACGTTCTGGTGACATGAGCTATTCCGATGCAACGACACTCGTCCAACGATTTGAGGACGAAGGAATTCAGTTCATCTAACAAGATTCGAGTCGATTGACGCTGCCCCTAGTTGCCGTCAGTCTATTTACCTCGCGACAGCAGTGAATTTTCGGTGTGTTCCGCCAATTTGGTCAGGAACTCGGTGCCGTTAAGGCGGACTCCGTGACCCGTGAAGACGATGTCGGGTTTCCAGGCCAGCACTTTGTTGCGGACAACGGATAATACAGCCCGTGCCTTGTCGGCGTCGTCCCAGGTACGGTGCAGGATGTCTTGGTTTTCAAAGCCCAGATCTCCGGTAAATGCAAGGCGTTTCCCGGCGATTTCTGTCAGATAGACGGTCAGGTCAAAGCTGTGGCCGGGAACAAATATGGCTCGGAAACGCTGGCCTGCGACGGTGAATTCCGTTTCGTCACCCGGGCGATTCAGCGGCAGTGGAACGTCGACACGGCGCGGTGGAAAAATGCCGTAATCGGTCACCATGGGCATCAGCCACGTCAGTGTCAGTTCGGCCGAGCGTGGAGCGACGATTTGTGTCCCGTTCGCTTGCCAGAGATACGCACCGCCGCAATGGTCACCGTGTGAATGTGTGTGCAAAATATGTGTGACGTCCTGGATGCCCAGAGAACGCAGCCGTTCGCGCGTCGTCGCCACTCCGGAAGTTCCACCACAGTCAATCAGCACCGCCTGATCGCGCGAACGGATGATCCAGATGTCACCCACATAGGCATGTTCTCCACCCGGAATCCGCCCCCCTTGATAAACGGGCAAGCCCGGTACAACTTCAGCCGGCGGAAACGGACTGTCCGGAACGGCCATAATGGGGATCGCTTTGTCCCAGGCAATCGAGCCATCGACGTCCAACCGCACCAGCCGTCCATTCGCTGTTCCCGCCACGGCAAACGCTCCATGCTGGCTCCAGGCGAGTCTGGCGGGCGATTTTAATACTGCGACGTGTGTCGTTTGGCCATCATTGATTATGGACAAGTTTCCATTCCGTTCGGACACCAGCAATCTTCCATCAACCGGATGCACTGCAGCATGCGAAATTGAGTCTGGCATGACCACCGAAACGCTGCGACGGGCTGAAATCGTCACATGAAACAGCGTGCGAGCGGGAGGATCGGTGGGCAGCCACCCTGCTCCGTTGAAGCCTCTCGCGAACCAAGACGCGGGCCAGCACCATAACTCGTCGGCCTGGGGACTCAACCCAATCTCAAATTGACCGGTCGCGGGCAACAGCAAGTTGCAGAGCTCTTGGCCATCTCCGTTGAAGACGCGCAGCCGCCCGATCTGTCGCGCCACAAAGTTTAACACGTGAATCGGTGGATCCCACTTACCAATCGCGGGCCCTTTACGCTGCCAGCACCACACGGCGTGTTCGATAATGGCGATCCGGGATCCATCATGATTGAGCGCTAAGCCCGTCACAATTGTGCCCGGCAGAATGGCATCGAAACGCAACCGGAAGTCGCGAGCCAGCTCAGGAAAATCGGCGGTAGGGTCGGGCAACGCCGGGGCATCGAGATCGGTCGAAGCGGGAATTGCCCACTGCCGGCGGTTTGGCTGAATCTGCCAGACGCTCAATGCGTCGCGAGAAGTCGAAATGGTCGGTTCAGGTTCTTTCAGAGTCAACCACCCAAACGCAATGTGGCGACCGTCCCCACTGGCTGCCATGTGTGCCGCGCGCGAAGTGGGAAGCAGATTGCCGTCTTCGTAACGCAACTTCACGCGCTGTCCGTCGACATTCATAAACGTTGTAGGAGGCTTGAAGACCCAATCCGGTCCGCTGACGAACAACTCGCCAAGCTGGCTTGCCATCCACCCTTCACGCCAGGGTCCGGTCCCGGTCCGCCAGCGCGCCAATTCACTGTCGCGCGAGTCCGCTTCCTGAAACTCGTCCTTCAGTGTCCCCTTAAGCAGCGCGTCGGTCGGTCCGATCCAGACCGTGGGTTCCGGCGAAGTGATTCGCGAATATGCTAATCCGACGGCCAGTGACTTCCCGCCTCTCAAAGTTGCCACCTGCATTGGTGCAAAAGGGGGCATGCGGCTTTGATTCAGCACAGAGCCGTCTGGTCCGATCTGCCAGACGTTGGGCTCATGACTAAAGGCCATCGTCCCGACGGTGATGATTTTTGCGTCGGGACTGATATGCACGGCCGACACAGACTGTGGAGCAAGAACTTCAGCAGGTTCAGCCCCATCAAATGACGTCGCGATTAGAATCAGACACCGGAT
>JAQGHT010000298.1 GCA_028291565.1 Planctomycetaceae bacterium
TCCATGAGTTCGATCGCGACCGGGAATGAAGCGTGAACGGCGAGTGCATGAATGGCTCGTTCGGCCGATCGTAGATCAGAAAACGTGGCGCGGTAGGTCCAGACTTTCTCAGGTCGTGGCAGCAGCCGCAACCAGAACCGGGTGAAAGCGCCGAGCGTTCCTTCCGACCCCACCATCAACCGTTTCCAGTCCTCGCGCCAATCTCCTCGTCCGCCGGCCGGTCCGCCAAAACGATGGACGCTGCCATCGAGCATGACGACTTCCAGTCCGAGAACATAGTTACTGGTCACACCGTAGCGAAAGCAGTGGGCGCCACCGGCATTCATCGCGATATTTCCGCCCAGTGTACAAACCGGGCCGCTCGACGGATCGGGCGGGTAGAACAAACCGTATGGCAAGAGGGCGGCATCGAGTTGATTGAGGACCACGCTGCATTCAACTTCGCACCAATAGCCGTCGGAGCAGATCGTGCGCACCTTCTTCAGCGAAGAAGTGTGAACGACGACACCCCCCTGGGCCGCGACCGGCCCTCCCGACAGCGAAGTCCCCGCCCCACGAATCGTCACGGGTACGCCGAGTGCTTTCGAATCCCGCAGAAGTTGCACGAGTTCTTCCGCGTCAGCCGGGATCACGACCGCGTCGGGCCGAAAGGTTTTATAGCCCAGCCCGTCGGTGTCGTAACCTGCCAGCTGGGCGGGCGCGGTCAGCACCCGACCTCGACGAATCGAGCGTTTCAACTGAGCTTCTAAATTGTCGATGGTCATTCATTGATCCTGAGACGCTCGAGTCCAAATCGTTCCCGGCGAGCGTTGGGCGTCAGCCCAATGGTTTTTCGCGACAGAACCTACGCATCTGATGAATTCCAGAATGGCGTGACAGACTGTCGCAAAGTCAAATTGTCGAATCACTCGCCCCAGCGGTACCATTCGGCGCCAGCCGGAAACGCGCCTGAATAGTACGCTTTACGCCAGAATCTCCTTAACTACCGTGCCAAACACATCGGTCAGTCTGTAATCGCGGCCGTTATGGCGATAGGTGACGCGTTCGTGATTCAGGCCGAGCAGGTGCATCATCGTGGCGTGCAGGTCGTGCAGATGGACTTTGCCGCTGATGGGACGGAAGCCGAAGTCATCGGTTTCACCGTAGGTCAGCCCCGCCTTAACGCCACCACCTGCCAGCAGCGTACAAAAGCTCTCCGGCTGATGTTCGCGGCCATGTGTATCGATCGGTGAAGTTCCGGAAAGGTCCTGACTCCAGGGGGTCCGGCCGAACTCGCCACTCCACACAATCAACGTATCCTGCAGCAACCCGCGCGCTTTCAGATCCTGAATCAGTCCGGCGACGGGCTTGTCCGATGCCGCGCAGGTCTTGGGCAACTCTCCGCGAATGTTCCCGTGATGATCCCAGCCGCCGATTGTCACTTGCACGAATCGTACCCCTGCTTCGCTCAAACGGCGGGCCAGCAGACAGGCGCGGCCGTTGCGGTCGGTATCCTTCTCGCCGACGCCATATAGTTCATGTGTGGCTTTCGTTTCGCCCGACAGATCGACCAGTTTCGGCGTTTCAGCCTGCATGCGAAACGCCAGCTCGAACGACTCGATCATGCCTTCCATTTGTTGATCGGATTCGACCCGGTCCAGTAACCGCTTGTTGAATCGCTGGACCATGTCCAACCGGCGGCGCTGTTGGGCAGGCGTGGCTTGAGAGTCGGTCAGGTTCCTGATCGCGGAATCCTTTTCGCTATTCGGAACGATCACCGGCGTTCCTTGATGGGCAGCGGGAAGAAAGCCGGCACCATACGTACGCACGTCGGAAAATGGATGGATCGAAATGAAACTCGGTAAGTTTTGATTTTCTGTCCCCAGCCCGTAACTGAACCAGGCCCCCATCGAAGGCCGAACGTCAAGCGACACCCCCGTATGCAGCTGCAGCGTCGCCGGCGCGTGTGCTTCATTGTCGGTATGGACCGAACGGAGCATGCACAGATCATCCGCGACCTTGGACAGATGCGGCATCAGGTCCGAAATCGTCATGCCCGATTGGCCGCGTGGACGGATCGGGATGTTTGGAGCGAGCGCCAGGTACTTGTCGATCCCCACAGAGACTTCGCGTCCGTCGACGGGTGGACTGATCTTCTCACCATGCTTCTGAATGATGAGCTTTTTTTCATCGAACAAATCGGGTTGTGAGGGCCCGCCCGCCATGAACAGGAAAATGACACGCTTCGCGCGGGGTGGAAAGTGCGGTTGTTGTACCGCAAGTGGTCCCGTCGCCGCGCGAGCCAAATCGGAAGCCATGCTGGCGAGCGCCAACCCGGCAAACCCGCAAGCCGCGTTCTGCAGGAGTTGGCGTCGCGAGAAAGTCGAGAAGTGTCTTGGATCGTTCATCTTGAGCTTTTTCTTCTTCAAAGTCTAATCAGGAATTCGTTGCTCGCCAATAACGAATGACAGAGTTCGGTCCAGCCTGAAAGTTCTGTTTCTGGCGTTTTTGGTGTCGTGTTCTCATTCCGAAAGTCGGCCAGAAATTTGACCGCGTCAGTCTTCTCGGTATCCGTGATCGGTCGTCCGAAGGCGCGCAACCAGAGATGCTCCAATCGCGCCGATTCTTCGGATGAACTGGCGATGATTCGCTGAGCCAGATCCCGCGCACGGTCCTTCATCAGTTTCGAGTTCATCAGGAATAACGCTTGAGTCGGCACCGCCGTGACTGCGCGCTGACCCGCAAACTCGGCGGGCTGCGTGAAGTCAAATACGTTGCGAAGTTCGCCCGGCCCGGCTTGCGGTCCGGACCGAATTACCGGCAGATAAACAGTCCGTTCGAACTCCTGTTCCGGTCGAAATTTCCTGAGGCTGAAGCTGGGCGGATTCACCCCCTTGCCAAGGTTTCCGGTGTTCTCGCGATATTCGAGCGGTAGCGACGGACCGCCCGTTGATTCGATGAGTTTGCCCGAGACGGCGAGCAGTGAATCCCGAAGTGATTCCGCGTCCAGGCGCCGTCGGTGCATACGCCATACCAGACGATTGTCGGGATCAATCGCGACCGCTGATTTTTCGTTGTCACTGCACAGGCGATAAGAATGACTCAGAACGAGACTTCGAATGAGTTTCTTCTGCGACCATCCGTCGGTCATCAATTGGCGTGACAGATAATCCAGGAGTTCTGGATGCGATGGCTTTTCACCAGGTAGACCGAAGTAGTCGATCGATCGCACCAGCCCTTCGCCAAACAGTTTCTGCCAGATTCGATTCACGACGACACGGGACGTCAGCGGATTGTCGGGGTTGGTCATCCAATCGGCGAGTTGCAGGCGGCCGCTCTGGCGGGGCGGCAGTTCGACTTTCGAGCCGTTCGTTGCGACCTGAAGAAATCCACGCGAAACTTTGTCGCCGAGTGCGTAGGCATTGCCGCGAATAGTGATCTGCATGTCGGCAGGCTCGGCGATGTCGCGGACCGCGAAGGCTTTGGGAGTCGCGGCGAGAAAAAACTCGGCGTGCTGAATGTCAGCATCGAGTTTCTGCAGCCGCTCGTTCAATCCGGTCTGCGATTTCGTGAGAGCGGCGCGAATTGCTGCGTCAGCTGCGGCCGCTTCAGGTTTGGCCAATGCGGCATCAATCTCCTTCTTTTGCTCGCGCTGCCGGTCGCGGTCCGCTTTCCATGCCTCAATCTGTTGACGTTGGCGTTCGGCCATCGCCTGCCTCGCGTTTTGCTGAGGCTCGGTCTCTGGCAGGTCCATGAGCATCGGCCAGCTCCAGATGCCCCACTCGGCCCGCTGCACAGATTCGGTGCTGTGCAGAATACCGGCCAATGCATAGTAATCGGTTTGCGCGATCGGATCGAACTTATGGTCATGGCATCGCGCACATCCAATCGTCATTCCCAGGAAGGCTCGACCAATCTTGTCGACCTGTTGATCGACGACATCGATTCGCAGTTTCGGCTTATCGGCTTCGACAACGGTCAGGTCGCCGAGTAACAGAAATCCCGTGGCAATCAACTGCTCGGCACGGCGTTGCGGCGAGTCAAACGGTAACAAGTCTCCCGCG
>JAQGHT010000299.1 GCA_028291565.1 Planctomycetaceae bacterium
ATCTTAAAAGCGGTTCTCGCAATTCCAACATCAAAGCCATTCGTCGTCTCACACATCTGGCTCAAATGGTGCCTTACGCATGCTTTCAAATCGATTTTTACTGGCGGTTTGCCTGGCGCTGTTGTGCGGACGACCTTGTGACGCTCAATCGCCAAAGCCGTCGACAGACTCGGCGCAACCGGCGAAAACGCAGGGCAAAACGGCGAAATCCAAGCAAAAGCCTGATGCGAGCGATGCGTTCTTTCTCAGCGCTGCAGTCTCCAGGTTGAAAATCGATATCTCACCCCCGGAACTTACAAAGCTTCGCGAAAACCAGCGGGCTTATGTGCGTTGCGATGTCCTGGAAAATGACAAGATCGTCTATCGCAGTGTGGGCATCAAACTGAAAGGGGCGGCGGGAAGTTTTCGCGAATTCGATGATCGGCCAGCGCTGACTTTGAATGTGGATCGCTTCAATAAGGACCAGAGTTTTCATGATCTCGAAAAAATCCACTTGAACAATTCCGTCCAGGACGAGTCGTACTTGAATGAACTGTTGTGTGCCGAGCTTTGCCAGAAGATCGGTATACCGGCTCCCCGGGTCACTCATGCCCGGGTCTGGTTGAATGGCCGCGATGTCGGACTGTATGTCGTGAAAGAGGGATTCGATAAGAGATTTCTCAAGCGGCATTTCGCTGATCCAAACGGCAACTTGTACGACGGCGGATTCCTGCAGGATGTCGACGTCGACCTCGAGAAGGATTCTGGTACAGGTCCAGATGATCGCTCGGACCTGCATGCCTTGAAGGAAGCCTGCACCGAGGTCGATCCAGAAATACGGTGGCAACGGATGGTGACGGTCCTGAATGTTGACCGGTTTATCGATTTCATGGCGCTGGAACTGATGACCGGCCATTGGGACGGTTATACGTTGCAGAAAAACAACTATCGCCTGTACTTTGATCCTCAAACGAAAAAGGCGAATTTCTTTCCGCATGGGATGGACCAGATGTTTGGCGATCCTGCGGCCTCAATTCTTGACCGCCCTGGCTGCATCGTTTCCTCGGCAGTGATGGACAACCCGGAATGGCGAAAGAGATACCGCGCGCGGCTCCGACAATTGCTGCCGTTATTCGCTCCGCCAGACAAACTCCACGCTCGAGTCGACGCTCAGTTTCAACGTCTGTTACCGGTGCTGAAAGAGATGGGCGATGAACCAGCCAATGCCTTCACGGAACGGATCAATGAGCTGAAACAACGGCTGAAGGACCGGGCTGAAAACTTGACAGAGCAAGTCGAAAGGCCGGAACCGGGGCCGCTGGAGTTTGCAGAGACGGGATTCGCCAATTTAGCCGGATGGTATGGCGCGTCGGAATCGGAGGATGCCGTTCACGAGGAAGTGGAATTGGTCGGACCGCGCCAAGCCTATGCCATCCAATGCGGCCCCAGTGCCGTTTGCGTTGCGTCCTGGCGGCGCAAGGTGTTACTTGGGCAGGGGCGGTACCAATTTCAGGCATCGGCCAAAGCCGAAAATGTGGTCGCTCAAATGGACGAAAAGGGAAGCGGAGTCGGTTTAAGAATTTCCGGAGCCAACCGCACCGAATCGCTCATTGGAACCAGTGACTGGAAACCACTGAAGTTTGACTTTGAAATCACAGTACCGATTCAAGAAGTGGAATTGGTGGCCGAAATTCGAGCCACCGCCGGCCAGGTCTGGTTTGACAAATCGTCACTTCGACTTAAACGATTACCGGACGCGCCTTAATCGTGGCCAATGAGGCCGCAGTCATTTGCCGGGCATCACGGGCTTCCAGAATCGTTTGCCGGAAGATGTGCGGGTAGGGCACGCCGGGAATCGTCATCAATTCGTCGTTCGACTTGCCACCGATCAAGACCAGGTCGCCTGCTTTGTAAAACTTCTGACCGGCGAGCACGCGAACTTCAACCGACGTAATATCGGTCAACGAGACCTGTGATACCTTATGGCTGCCCAACGCTTTCCATTTCTGGACAGAGCGATTCGTGATGGTGTAGCGGTGGCCGAAAACCTTCAACATGGCATACATCAGAATTGCCAGAGGAGCGGTCGGCAGCACGAACAGCAGGTACGACAACTTCACGCCGAAAATCTTGATCGGCAGAATCTCGTATAGCGCGACGGCCAGAATACGGGCCAGTCCAATGCACGCCACGGAAGGATAAATCGTCATCACTTCGGCTTCCGAAGAGGCCGAAACACCAGAAATTGCCGACGGCCTACGTCCCGAGGACATGCGTCAAACTCCATCACTTGCAAGACAGAAGAGCGCAAAACGAACCAGCAACCGCTGTTTGCGTCTCATCGCCCGGAAAAGTCCACGAAGAGCTTGAGTATAACAGCGTCAACACTTCGGTTCCAGCCAAACGGCTCCGGCGATTGTGTTTGAATCCGCCTTGAAACTGGCGAATTTCGAAATCCTCGGACTCCCGGCCTGTAGATCCCCGCTCGTTGACTTCCCTTCCCGACACCTGTATTCTCGCTGGTTTGCGGATTGAATGGGGCTTTCACATCGCCCATCACGCCAAATTCTTGGTACGTTCATCGAAACTTCTGCTGTTGCGTCTCACGGTCAAGGAGCTCTCATGGCTGTTTCTGGTTGGTCCCGGCGTGTGCTTGCCTGGTGTTGCATTCTCGTCTGTCTCATCGCCACGGGGTGCGGCGATTCCAAACCGGGCGTACGCCGGATTGTCATTCTCACGAATGGGACAGGCCCATTTTGGGATGCTTGCCGTGCCGGTATTGATGAGGCCAACAAGGATTTCAAGCTCAAAGAGGCCGGCCTGGAAGCCAGCATGGACAGCAACGACGGGAAACTGGCCAGCCAATTGGAAAAGCTACGCCAGTACGGAACGCAACGTGACATTGCAGGAATTGCGATCTCGTCAATTCAGGCAGACAATGCTGCCGTGGCCGATGTCTTGCGCGATCTCAAGAAAAAGGGGATCGCAGTGGTCACGATCGATTCCGATTTGGATCGCGAGAAATTCCGTGACGCCCGGACTGCCTTTATTGGCACTGACAATCTGCAGGGTGGAATCGAGTTGGGAATTTCAGCAAATCAATTGCTACCCGACGGTGGCGATTATGTGACTTTCACCGCAAATAGCGTCGCACAAAATTCCAAGGAAAGAATCAAAGGCTTCGGCGAAGGCGCAGGCGACAAATTCAAGGCGGTCGACGGGATGCTCGACGATTTCGATCGACCGAAAGCCCGTGAAAACGTGCGAAATGCGCTGGTAAATCATCCTGAAGTCAAAGCTCTGGTGGGAATCTACTCTTACAACGCTCCGGCAATCGTCGAAGTCGTCGAAGAAACAAAGAAGCAAAAAGCGGTGAAAGTCGTTGTGTTCGATGCCGAACCCGGAACCATCGAGCACATGGGCAAGGGGAAAGTAGACGTGATGGTCGTCCAAAACCCCTACCAAATGGGATACCAGGGGGTGAGACTCTTGAACGCACTGATCACCGACAACAAAGCCGTCGAACAGGAAATGCTGCCAAATCTGGGAAAGGATGGAGGCGACATCTTCGATACAGGATTGAAAGTCGTGGTTCCCAATGACTCGCCTGTGAAGAAGGAAAAATTCGGTAAGAAAACCGAGTTCTTGAAATACGACGAATTCAAAGAATGGCTGAACAAATACAAGCTGACTGGTTCGTAAGCAGTAGGACAGGTTTCCAACCTGTCCGATTTCTGTGAATTCAAAGACGACTGGATTGAGCCGGACAGGTTGAAAACCTGTCCTATTCCCGAAGGTGAATCGTACCACTGCTTTGCCGCTGTACTTGGCGGTCAAGCAGTGCTCTTAACCGCTACATAAGCACGGCATGACTATGGAACATCCCAGCGCGCCGAGATTAAGCAGCGACACAGCACCGGAAGATGCAAAGTTAAACCGATTTGGCCGGACAGGTTGAAAACCTGTCCCACTTCCCGCCCACCGCAGTCAGCTATGCGCCAAAGGCCAGTATCTTGCTGAAGCGTTACCGCCACGAATTGGGATTGTTGTTGACGATTTTTGTCTGCATGGTCATCACGACTATCGCGGACAAAGAACATAATTATTGGGGTAATCCGTCGGGCTGCGCGGTGCAGATTATTCGCCAGACCTCAATGCTGGGTATTTTCTCTCTGGGGGCGGCAATCGTCATTATCGCCGGGGGAATTGACCTTTCCGCAGGCGCGGTCATTGCTTTCGGCGGGTCAATTTGTGTCATGTTGATGTTGATTCTGGACCGGGCTCACATGGAAGCCCAGACTCAGGTTCATTTCTGGGTCTTGCCCGTGGCCATCCTTGGAACTTTGGTCGTCGGATTTTTGATCGGTAGTTTGCACGTCTGGCTGATAACAGTCATTGGACTGCCTCCGTTTGTCGCGACTTTGGCGACCTTGGTCGGATTGCGGAGTCTGGCGTGGTCCCTCGTCAGTAATGTCAATAACAACAACCCAATGATCAGTTTTTCGGACTCGCGGTTTCGATATCTGGCCCAGTCGGTCTGGATTCCGGCGGTAGTTTTCATTCTGCTGGCGGTTGGCACCTGGGTGCTGCTGAATTGTACGGTCACGGGACGTCATCTCTATGCCGTCGGAGGGAACGAACAAGCGGCTCATTTGAGTGGAATTCGCACGGATCGTATCAAATGGCTGGCCTATTGCTTGAGCGCCATGTTTTCAAGTCTCGCGGGTGTGTTTTACGTAGCCGATCTGTCCTCGGTCGACCCCGGGTCGCTGGGCAAAGGCTACGAATTGAACGCGATCGCCGCATCGGTGGTAGGTGGTTGCAGTTTGCAGGGTGGTACGGGTTCTGTCCCTGGCGCGGCCCTGGGAGCATTGTTCTTGCAAGTCGTCCTGGATGGGATTGGAAAAGTCATCAAGGTCAATTCAGCCATGTTCGAAGGAATGGTTGTCGGCCTGGTACTGGTTACCGCGGTCGCCTTGAATCGGCCGCGAACCGGTGGGGCGCGCCGAAAGCTCTTTCCAGGCGTTCTGGGTCTGGTCAATATCCTGAATCTCGTCTTGCTGGCCGGTGCCTTGGCAGCCGTCATGGGCCCCAATTTCCTCGGAAAAGGGAATGACCGATTCGGTGCGAATGCGTTGGGTTGGATCGGGGGCATCGGAGCGTTGATTGTCCTTTCGATGGTTCGGATGGCGGAATCGCGAGAACGAAAACCAGCCGCGTAAAATCAGGAAGGGATTTTGATACTTTCCGCTGATCTCAAGCCAGATCTCGCTGAAAATCAGCAATCGTAATCACGTCGCAGATCTCGTTCGCGATTCGCTGACCGCAGCATCGCATAGGGCAACCGAACCATCTCATATCGACAACCGCTGATCTAATTGTTATTGTTGATTCTGACACATCCATCTCCGAATAATGTGTCATCCGGAATCGCAATTGATTGAATGCTTTGAAATCAGTCCATTTCAGGCATTCTGAACCGCGAACGTCAAGGTCTGCTCGTGGATGTAGTGTATGGCGACTCAAAATCAAAACGTCATTTCCGCTTCCCAGGCCGGATTGCGACATCCTCAATTTTCCCGCCGCATTGCTCTTCAAGCTGGTGCATTGGGACTATTGGGATTGGGAATCGACGAACTTGCCAAACTTCGGGCGGCCAGTGACGGGGACGGAACCAGCGCCAGTTTTGGTCGCGCCAAGTCGTGTATCTATATTTTCCTCTCCGGTGGTCTCGCTCAGCATGAAAGCTTCGATCTGAAGCCCTCGGCACCTGCTGAGATTCGCGGCGAATTCACTCCGATCGCCACGGAAACGCCAGGTTTGGAAATCTGTGAGCATCTGCCGCTTCTTGCCCGTCGCAGCCAACACTGGGCCGTCGTGCGGTCGCTGACTCACGGAACCAACGACCACACGCGCGGCCACTTTTATATGCTGACGGGGCGTTCTGACGTACCGATCGGCTTTTCCGGGGATCGAGTGGCCCGGCCGTCCGATTGGCCTTCGATCGCTTCGGTCGCGGGGGATGCTGCTCGACGTAGTCTCACGGCCACCGCGCCGGCTCGGCACCTGCCTACGTCCATCGTTTTGCCGGAACGCCTGGTTCACTGGACCGGGGGTGTTATTCCCGGAGCTTACGGTGGACTAATGGGACAACAACGCGATCCGTTCTTCATCGAGGCCTCACCGTACGGGGATCCGTTTTGGCGTGGTGCATACCCGGAGTACACATTCGCGAATGAATCTCGAAAGCCACCCCGTGCACCAGATTCCAGAACATATCGGGCGCCGAACCTGACCCTGCCGCAAGGTTTGGATTTGAACCGCCTCGATTCGCGCGTCGCATTGCTCAATGGAATTGATGGACAGCGGCGAGCCTTAGAAGATGCCGCGACGCGAAACTACACTCACCAACGTCAGGCTGCAGTCAACCTGCTGGCAGATGCCCGCGTCCGTCAGGCCTTCGACGTCACTCACGCGGATGAACGGACCCAGGAGCGCTACGGTCGGAACAGTTTTGGTTGGTCGCTACTTATGGCCCAACGGCTGGTTCAGGCGGGTGTCAATCTGGTGCAAGTTAATCTGGGGAACAATGAGACTTGGGATACACACGGGGATGCCTTCCCCCGGCTGCGCGACAAACTGCTGCCTCCCACTGATCGGGCCCTGAGTGCGTTGCTGGATGATCTTCATCAGACCGGACTACTGGAAAGTACCCTGGTTGTCATGGCCGGTGAATTTGGCCGGACCCCGAAGATTTCCACACTTCCGGCCTCATTCTTCGGACCGGGACGTGATCATTGGGGAGCGGTCCAATCGGTGTTTTTCGCTGGTGGGGGAACTCGTGGAGGGACGGTCGTTGGTGCGTCGGACCGGGACGGAGCGTATCCAGCCGGCGATCCTCAGACGCCAGAATCGATGGCAGCGACGATTTACCACGCCTTGGGAATTGCTCCGTCAGCCGCATGGCTTGATGGACAAAATCGACCGCACCAGATTTACCACGCGGAGCCAATTGCAGCGCTGGTCTAAGATGCAGTCATTTGCGTGGTTTGTCGACACTCTCGTCAATCTCGCGCCAAGGTCCTCGTGGGGATGGGGCCGCCGCGGTGGAGCTATCGGGAATTCGAGGGCTATTCCACTCTCAGGACGAGCAATGAACGGTCGTCGGATTTCTGTTTAAACAGGGAACCGGCAAACGCCTCTGCTTGATTCCAGATTGTGTTGAGTATGCCTTCGATCGAACTCTCGCTTGCAATTTCGATGGCCCGGATAATTCCTTCTTCGCCGAACAGCCGATCATCCTCGCCGTGGGTTTCGGAAATCCCATCTGTATAGACGATTAATAGATCGCCAACCTGCATTTCCAATTCGACGTGTTCGTATTCCACGTCATCCAGAATGCCCAGCAAGAAGCCGTCGGCCTGCAACATTGAGACGGCTCCATCCCGTACGAGAATGGGAGCTGGATGCCCAGCGCTACAATATGCCAACCGCCGTCGAGTGGCATCATAAACGCCATAAAACAGACTCATGAATTGATGATCTCCGGCAATCGTGTCCAGAGATCGATTGAGACGCCCCATGACGACGGCCGGGTCGCAATCTTGAGCGACAGGCGGGCCGGACATCGATTTGATCGCCCCTTTCACGGCATTGGCGACGAGTGCCGCGGGAATACTATTACCCGACGCGTCTCCGACTGCGATCACGGTGGAAGTGTCTGATAACGACAACAATTCGCACAGATCACCGCTGATTTCGTAACGGCTCTGACAGCGGTACGTGACATCCAAACCGCTGGTTGCTGGAAGTTCCGTTCGAGATGCTCGATTCAAGTGCTCAGAAACCAGCCGCAATTCGTTCTGAACTCGTTGCTGGGCCTCGTTTTCTCGAATTAGAATGAGTCGTTCAAAGACCAACGCAAGGTTGCTCGCAATGGCAAACAATGAATTCAGTTCGTGGTCGGGAAATCGGTGCGATCGAGTGTCATAAACCCACAAGGTGCCCAGCGGAACGAGTGCGGATTGGACAGAGATCGCCAAACCAGCGACGGCGGCCCCTGGCAGCCAATGATCTTCGGTGGAAGACTTACGTTCGACAAATGAAAACCCGCGCGATAACGCTTCCAAGTCGGGCCAGCTGGAATCGAGCGCCCGGCGCGACACTGGCAGATCGCAAGCGGCCAACCCGTGGGCCAACCGCAATTTTAAGTGATTGGGTCCCGGG